>DAIDBG010000369.1 GCA_027310225.1 bacterium
TCTCCCGCGCCCGCCGGGCTTCCGCGACTACGCGGTCGAGGCGGGCGGCATCGGGCGCTGATTTCCTGGCAGGCACGATTCTCCCGGAGTCGTTACATCAACCTCTCACCCCGTTAGAGGCCGGGCCTCTAACGGGGTGAGAGGTTCTACTCAAACCGCATCGAGAAATCCACTGCCCTTACATCCTTCGTCAGGCTCCCGATCGAGATGCGGTGCACGCCCATCTCTGCCACCGCGCGGATGTTCTCCAGCGTGATGCCGCCCGAGGCTTCCAGCTCCGCGCGGTCGCCCGCGATCCTTACCGCTTCGCGCATCTTGTCCGGGCTCATGTTGTCGAGCAGTACATGCCTCGCTCCGGCTTCAAGCGCCTCCCTGAGCTGCGGGAGATTTTCGACTTCGATCTGAATCCATGCGCCCGGCGGGGCACATTTCATCGCCGCAGACAGGGCAGGGGCTATTCCCCCTGCTGCGGCGATGTGGTTTTCCTTGATCAGCATCGCATCGTAGAGGCCCATGCGGTGATTCGAGCCGCCGCCCACACGCACGGCATATTTCTGGGCGAAGCGCAGGCCGGGGAGTGTCTTGCGGGTATCCACGATCTTCGCCCGCGTGCCCGCGACTGCATCCACATGGCGGTGGGTCATGGTCGCCACCGCCGACAGGGTCTGGAGAAAGTTGAGGGCCGTGCGCTCGGCCGTCAACAATGCACGCGCCTCGCCCCGTATCTCGCACACCCGCGTTCCCCGGCCGATCTTGGTTCCTTCGGCCACCAGCCACGAGACCGTGGCGCGCGCATCGAGCTTGCGGAAGCAGGCCTCGAACCACGGCTGCCCGCAGATCACCGCCTCCTGGCGGCACAGCACCGCTGCCTGCGCGGCCTTTCCTGCCGGGATCAGCGGCGCGGTGAGATCGCCGCCGCCGACGTCCTCGGCGAGCGCGGCGGCCACGTTGCGCTCGATCTCGGATGCCAAATCCACCGATTTCCTCTATAGTTATCCACAGGTTCGTGCGGCGATTCTAGCAGCCCGGGAGTTTGTCGGGCCTGGCCCGACAAACTCCTAATAGAAGCCTGAGCGGGCTGAATGAGAAGACCGCGTGACAGTTTGCGTTGGGAGTTTGCCGGACGCGGGTTCGACAAAATCCTGGGAGGGGGAGGCATGTTGAGCGTAGTGTCCTACGGCCTCGGCACGGTGCTCGGCCTCGTGCTGATCGGCGGTCTCGTCATCCTCATCATCCACGACGTCACGCAGAAGAAGCATACCGTGCTGCGCAACTTCCCGGTCATCGGGCGGCTGCGCTTCTTCTTCGAGAACCTCGGCGAGTACTTCCGCCAGTACTTCTTCGCCGGCGACCGCGACGAGATGCCGTTCAACCGCGCAACCCGCGGGTTCGTCTATCGGCTTGCGAAGGGCGAGGGCAGCATCATCGGCTTCGGCTCGACCAACGACCTGCGCGAGCCCGGCTCGATCATCTTCGTCAACCATCCCTTCCCGGTGCTGGAAGAAGACCGCCTGCCGACTCCCGCGCTGGTGATCGGGGAGGGCTACTGCCGGCATCCGTTCGAGGCGCGCTCCATCGTCAACATCAGCGGCATGAGCTTCGGCGCGATCTCGGCGCCCGCCGTGCGCTCGCTCTCGCGCGGGGCGAAGGAGGCCGGCTGCTGGATGGGCACGGGGGAAGGCGGGCTCGCCCCGCATCACCTCGAGGGCGGCTGCGACGTCATCATGCAGATGGGCACCGCCAAGTACGGCATGCGCAACCTCGACGGCAGCTTCTCGCCGGAAAGGGTAAAGGACATGGCGCGCCACGTGAAGGCGTTCGAGATCAAACTCTCGCAGGGCGCGAAGCCGGGCAAGGGCGGCGTGCTGCCAGGCGGCAAGGTGACCGAGGAGATCGCGAAGATCCGCGGCATCCCTGCGGGGAAGGACTCGATCAGTCCCAACCGGCACTACGACATCGCGAACATGGACCAGTTGCTTGACAAGGTGGCCTATCTGCGCGATCTCGCCGGGCGGCCGGTGGGGGTGAAGACCGCGATCGGCGGCTGGGAATTCATCAACGACCTGTGCGATGTGGTGCTGCGGCGTGGCAAGGAGTACGCGCCGGACTTTCTGCATATTGACGGCGGCGAGGGCGGCAGCGGCGCGGCGCCGCAGACGCTGATGGACCACATGGCGCTGCCGATCGCGGAAGCGCTGCCGCGCGTGGTGGACTCGCTGCTGCAATCGGATCTGAAGAGCCGCGTGCGGGTGGTCGCGGCCGGCAAGCTCGTCACCTCGGCGCGCGCGGCATGGGCGCTGTGCGTGGGCGCGGATTTCGTGGTGACTGCACGCGGCTTCATGTTCGCGCTGGGCTGCATCCAGGCCCTGCGCTGCCACACCAACACCTGCCCGACCGGCGTCACCACGCACAACCGGCGCCTGCAACGCGGCTTGGTGGTCGAGGAGAAATTCCTGCGGGTGGCGAACTACGCGCGCAACATGAACAGGGAAATAGACATGATCGCGCACTCGTGCGGCTGCCGGCACGCGCGCGAGCTCAAGCGCGAGCACGTGCGCATCGTGCAGACCGCCAACCAGAGCGTCGCGCTCAACATGCTCTATCCCTATCCCGTCGTCGGCTCGCGCACCGCCTCGAAACAGGCTACGGCGGCCGCCAGCGCCGCCGCATAGGACCATTAGCCACAGAGAACACAGAGTTCACAGAGGATGAAGTTGGATTGTGAGAGGTGAGCCATGGCGAGACTGGTGAAACGCACGGCCACCGGGCCGTACCGCATCGAGCCCGGAAACGAGGCCAGGTTCATTTGCGGCTGCGGGTTGTCGAAAAACCAGCCGTACTGCGACGGCACGCACAAGACCACTGCGCGCACCGAGGAAGGATCGAAGCTCTACTGGTACGACGCGCAGGGCAACCGCCACGAGTGCGCCGACCAGTATCCCGGCATCGCGAGCGCCTGACCGGCGATGGTCTTCGTTAAGGATTTCATCGGACGGAGGTCCGATGAAATCCTTGCGCCACGGCGTAGCCTCGCGCGCGCAGGAGCGCGATGAGCCCGTGGCAGTGCAGGATGCCGACGCAGGCAATCGCGTCGCCGCGCTCCAGGTGCGGCAGCATGCGCTCGAGCAGGACGGGGTCGCGCTCCTCGATGACGGGCGCGCAGAAGGTCGGGAACGCCTGCGCCAGGGCGGTCAGGGCGTCGAGATCGCCGTCGAGGTAGTGCCGCACATAGCCCCGGCGGTAGGCGTCCCAGTCCACTTGCTCCAGGAAATCCACCATGCGCTGCAGCGGAACGCGTTCGAGGATCCCGATCTGCTCCTCGATCGTCTCGAGGTAGCGCACCGGCTTGCCCATCCGCGACGCGACCTCCGCAGCGTCGAGGTCCATCGAGTGGATCCAGCCGTCGCGCCGGCGCAGCTCGGTCCAGATATGAAAGAACGCCATCCAGGGCTCCATCTGCCTCAGCTCGGCGCCCAGCCGGTTCTCGGGGCCGCCCCGCAGCAGATCCCAGTAGAGTCCGCTGGCGCTGGCTGGAGCCGGCACGGTGAGTATCTCATCGAGCCTGCGGACAGTCGCCGCATCGAGGGCGTCGTAGAGCGAGGCGCCCTGCCTGACCGATCCCGCAGCGACGACCTTGCTCCGCGCGGCCTCATCGAGGGGGCCTTCCAGCACCACCGTATCGGCGGCGCCGAAGCAGGCGCGCAGCGCCGCCCGGAACCGGTAGGGGAAGAAGTGCGCGGTGCCGACGAGCCGCGAGCACCGTCCGCGCCGCTCGACCTCCCAGACCATCCTGAGGTCCCGCTCTTCCGAGAACAGGCGTGCCACCCATCCGGCCATGGCGTTCGCTCCGGGACGTTCGACCTTGTCCCGTCCCGATCGTGCCCTCCGGGAGCCGACAACGGAACGAGGGGGGTTCCCCTCGTGCTTTCCTCTATTATCGAGCTTTACGTAACTTCGTTACATCGCTCGACCCCTCACCCCCAACCCCTCTCCCGAGGGGCGAGGGGAGCGTCGAGCGAGTCCGGATTTGTCATCCGGTTTCGTAACGATCAATAGGGGCTGTTTCGGTCGTTCCGAAACGGCCTCCAAATGACGAGCCCCGCGCGGGCGGCCTGGCCGCCCGCGCGGGGCCCGAGATCACGGCGCCGCCGCTACTACTTGATGTCGGGCACCGGGAAGATCACTCCGCCGAAGAGCAGCCAGGCGAGCAGCAGCGTCCAGAAGATGTTGAGGATCTGCGCCGCGATGAAGGCCACCGCCGGCCGCCCGCCCTCCATGGTGGCGAGGTCGACGAACTTCGTCTCCAGCCCGATGGACACGAACGCGAGCGCGAACCACCACGTGCGCAGCTCGCCGAGCGCGCTGCCGGTGCCCCGCACCAGGTCGGTGGGCAGGAAGAACGAGAACACGAACGAGGCGATGAGGAACCCCAGCACGAACTTCGGGAAGCGCTCCCAGATGATACCGGCCGAGGGCTTGGCGGCACCCACTGCGGTGCCTTTATAGGTCCACCACACGACCAGGATGAAGGCCGCCACGCCGATCAGCGCGTTCTGCGAGAACTTGACGATCACCCCCGTCTTCATCGCGGCATCGCTGATCAACGCGCCCGCCGCGACCACCGTGGCGCTGGTATCGAGCGTGCCGCCCAGCCAGGCCCCGGCGATGAGGTCGGGAATCTGGAACGCCTTCACCAGCCACGGCATGAGAATCAGCATCGGCACCGCGACGATCAGCACGAGCGAGGTCACGTAGGAGAGCTTCTTCTTGTCGCCCTGGATTGCGCCGCAGGTGGCGATCGCCGCCGATACCCCGCAGATCGCGACCGACGAGGAGAGCATCGCCGCGAAATCATCGTCCACCTTGAGCTTGCGCGCGATCCAGAAGCACGCATACCAGATCACTATCACCACCAGGATCGCCTGGATGATCCCGAGCGCGCCCGCCTGGATGATCTCCATGAAGAGCAGCCCGGCGCCGAGGATGACGAGGCCGGTCTTGATGTAGTACTCGGTCTGCACCGCGGACAGGAGCCACTTCGGCGTGCCGATGGTGTTGCTGATGAGCAGCCCCATCAGGAGCGCGAAGACGACGTACTCGACCCCGTACTCGACGAACAGGCCGTTGCCCGCCAGCACGCGCGCGATCCAGGCGAGGATGAACACCACCGGGAAGCCGAGCATGAAGGCGCCGACCTTGCCGCCGATCAGCGCGAAGCCGACCGCACCGATGATCAGGCCCGCGATCCCGATGTAGATCCCCTTGCCGATGTTGGCGCCGGAAAAGACCTTGCCCGCGGTGGCCGAGGCATGCCCGCGAATCTCGCCGCCGAGCGAGCCGGCGACGGTGTTGCGTCCCCCGGCCTTGGCGAGCGCCCCGGCGGCGCTTTCGGTCGCCTTGCGGTCGTTCTTCGCGAGCGCCGCCTTGAGATCGCCCGCGGCCGTCGCGACCGGCTTGCCCTTGTCACCCCTCGCTTCCGCGTCCTTGATCACGCCGTCGAGAGCGGCGCTCCAGTCGGCCGCGCGCGAGGCGATCTGCCCGTCGGTCGTCCAGCGGAAGGTCGACCTCACGGTGCTGAGATCGAACAGCTTCGCGTTGAAGATGACCAGCGCGGCGATGATGATGATGAAGCCGATATAGACCGCAACCCAATCCTCCGTGCGCCATTTTTGTGCTGCCATGGGTGTTCCCTCCTTTGTGGTTTGTTTCCCGTACCCGGCTTCACCGCCAAGCTTCTGCAACGCTGGAATCCGCTTGCCGCGAGGTTATCCAGGCGGCCCGGACTCATCGTCTTTTGTCGTTTCCCCAGCGCCAACGCGGGGTCTGTCGGCCCGAACTCCGGCACACTCCTAGAGCGACAGGGAAGCATAAACAGTGTCAATCCCCGCCAGTGCGAAGTCAAGCATTCCGCCGGCATGGGGCCGGCGGAATGCTGCGGCGCGGGCGTTCCGTTCGGCATAAGCATTTTCAATGGCCGCTTTTGTTTTTCTGATGCAGCGCGGACCGCGGCGGCAGCTTGTTGCAGACCAAGGAGTTACGCGGAGGGCCGGCCCTGCGCGGCGCCGCAATGAGGTATCGGCGAACCGCAACGCCCGCAGGCGCGCCCGTTATTGCAGGGGCGAAAAGGAGGCGGGCATCAGGATCTTGTTTTCCTGGCTGAGGAGCCGGTAGCCCCTGCCGCCCTGCTTCTCGGCGAGATCGGAAGGCGGCCAGACGCCTTCCCTACGGATCCGGTTGCGGACCTCCCAGCGCTCGTCGAGCGACCGGTAGGGCCAGATGTGGACGAATTGGTTGAGACCGCCGACATCCGAGTACCAGACCGCGGTCACCGGCCCGTACTGGAGCCGCCCCGGGAGCGCATTTTCCCAGTTATTCATGATCACCGGCAGCTCGCCCGAAGCGTAGGTATAGGTGCGCATCTCGAAAAACGGGCCCACCTTCGCCGGCTTGAGCTCCGGGGAGATGGAAAAAGGAATGAAGATTCGCGGGCGGCTTCACGCCCCGGCATCCTGCGGTCAGTCGTAGAGCCGCGCCTGGGCCTTGCCGCGGAACACGCGGTAGGAATACACCGTGTAGCCGATGATGAATGGCAGCACGATGAGCGCGCCGATCAGCACGACTTTGAGCGAAGACGGGTGCGCCGCCGCCTGCCAGATCGTCATCCGGTCCATGACGATGTACGGGAACAGGCTGTAGGCGAGGCCGGCGAAGGCGAGCACGTAGATCGCCACCGCGCCGGCGAACGGACCCCATTCCGGGGCCGGTTGTCCGCGCTTGAGGCGGCCCGTGAGGCGCCAGACCCAGAACCAGGCCGCGGCGCTCGCGAGCGGCAGCAGCATAAGCCCCAGCGTGCGCGGGAAGTCGAACCATTTCATGCGCACGGTCTCGCTCGCGAGCGGCGTGGCGAGGCTCACCAGAACGACGCCGAGCGCCACCCACGCGAGGCCCCAGCGCGTCCAGCCGATCGCCTTTTTCTGCAGCGCGCCCTCGGTGCGCAGGATGAGCCAGGCTGCGCCGAGCAGCACGTAGCCGCCGCACAGCCCGCCCGCGACGACCAGCGCGAACAGAAAATAACCGAAGCCCGGCTCGAAGCCGGTGATGTAGGAGCCGAGCATCAATCCCTGCGCGAGCGCGGCGAGGAACGAGCCGAACCAGAACAGCCAGTTCCAGAGCTCGCGGTGCCAGCCCTCGGCCTTGACGCGAAACTCGAACGCGACGCCGCGCAGCATCAGCCCGATCAGCATCGCCACCACCGGCAGGTACAGCGCGCCGAGGATGACGCCGTGTGCGGCCGGAAACGCGACCAGCAGCAGGCCCACTCCGAGCACGAGCCAGGTCTCGTTCGCGTCCCAGAACGGGCCGATGGAAGCCACCATGACGTCCTGTTCCGCCGCGCTCGCCGCCGGCATCAGCATCCCGACGCCGAGGTCGTAGCCGTCGAGCACGACGTAGGCGAGGATCGCGACGCTCGTGAGGATCGCGAAGACGAGCGGCAGGTCGAGTGTCATGCCGGTGCCCCTTCGGGGGGTGTGGCGGGCTTCACCGCCGCCGGCCCTCCGCCCTGGCCGGCCAGGTGCGTGAGCACGACGATGTAGGCGAGCAGCATGACCCCGTAGGTCACGAGGTAGCCGGTGAGGCTTGCTCCCAGCTGCGCGCCGCCGGCGGGACCGGCGGCATCGGCGGTCCGGAGCAGGCCGGTGACGAGCCACGGCTGGCGCCCGGTCTCGGTGACCATCCAGCCGGCGAGCGTCGCGATCCACCCGGAGAAGGTGAATCCGGCGAAGGTCCACAGCAGCCACTTCGGGGGAAACGCGCCTTTTCTCAGGCGCCACGTGCCGTACCAGCCGAGCGCGATCATCAGTATGCCCACGCCCACCATTACCCGGAATGCGAAAAACACCGGGGCGACCGGCGGCGCATCCGGCGCGAAGGCGTCCAGACCCTGCAGCTCGGCGTCCGCCTCGCGCTTGAGGATCAGGCTCGCGCCCTTCGGGATCTCGATTGCGAAGTCGTTGCGCCGCTCCTTCTCGTTCGGGATCGCGAACAGCACCAGCGGCACGCCCCTGCCGGTTTTCCAGATCGCCTCCATCGCTGCGATCTTCGCCGGCTGGTGCTCGAGCGTGTTCAGCCCGTGCAGGTCGCCGACGAAAGCCTGGACCGGCGCGAGTACCGCCCCCAGCATCACGCCGACACGCAGGGTCCGGAGCGCGGCCGGGTCGCTGGGCGCCTTGAGCAGTCGCCACGCCGAGAGCCCGGCGAGGAGAAATGCAGCCGTGAGGCCGGAGGCGAGCATCATGTGGGTGAAGCGGTAGGGAAACGACGGATTGAAGATCACCCGCCACCAGTCGGCGGCGACGAGCTGGCCGTCGGCGTAGCCGTATCCCGCAGGGGTCTGCATCCAGGAGTTGAGCGCGAGAATCCAGAACGCCGAGAGCGAGGTTCCGACCGCGACCAGCACGGTGGAGGTGAGGTGCATCCAGCCCGGCACCCGGTTCATGCCGAACAGCATCACGCCGAGGAAGGTCGCCTCGAGGAAGAACGCGGTGAGCACCTCAAAGGCGAGCAGCGGTCCGGCGATATTGCCGACCGTGTTCATGAAGCCGGGCCAGTTGGTGCCGAACTGGAACGACATCGTGATGCCGGAAACGACGCCCATCGCGAACGTGAGCGCGAAGATCCTCGTCCACTGCCGGTAGATTTCGAGCCACGCGGGCTCGCCGGTGCGTGCGTACTGCGCCCGGAAAAAAACGAGAATCCAGGCGAGCGCAAGGGTGATGCTGGGGAACAGGATATGAAACGCAATGTTCAGCCCGAACTGGGCGCGGGCGAGGAGCAGTGCGTCATCCATTGATGATGGTGCTGCCTGGAAAGGCCCGGAAACACAGGCTCTGCCGGGCTGTCCGAGTATACCCGCAGTCCCCGGTCCGGGCTACCGCGGCGCGTCGGGACCAAGAGCGCCTGACAAAACGTGATGCGGCTTTGTTTCACTCCCCTCCTTCTTTCAAGGAGGGGTGGCCCGCAGGCCGTCGTGGTCGATCACGTCAACCTTCGGCCTCCCCTCCTTCTTTCAAGGAGGGGTGGTCCGCCAGGGCCGGGGTGGTTTCGAGCGCTCCGCGGTACGCCGCGTAGTAGAGCACCGGGATGACCACCAGCGTGAGCAGCGTCGAAACGAAGATGCCGAAGATGAGAGAGATCGCGAGGCCGTTGAAGATCGGGTCGTCGAGGATGAAGGCGGCGCCGATCATAGCCGCGGCCGCCGTGAGCGCGATCGGCTTCGCGCGCGCCGCTGCGGACTGCATCACCGCGTCGCGGAAAAGTACGCCTTCGGCGACCTTGAGATTGACGAAATCCACGAGCAGGATCGAATTTCTCACGATGATGCCGGCAAGCGCGATCATGCCGATCATGGAAGTCGCCGTGAAGTTCGCGCCGAGGAGAGCGTGTCCCGGCATGACGCCGATCACCGTGAGCGGGATCGGCGCCATGATGATGAGCGGCACGAGATAGGAGCCGAATTGCGCGACCACGAGGAGGTAGATCAGGACGAGCCCCACGGCGTAGGCGAGGCCCATGTCGCGAAACGTTTCATAGGTGACCTGCCACTCGCCGTCCCACTTGATCGCGTACTCGCGGTACGGATCGGAGGGCTGGCGGATGAAGTACTCGCCGAGCCTGCCGCCTTCCTCCAGCGGCTTGCCGGCGATCTTCCCGCGCGCCGCGAACATGCCGTAGAGCGGGCTGTCCACCCGTCCCGCCTGGTCGCCCACGACGTACACCACCGGCAGCAGGTCCTTGTGGTAAATCGGTCGGTCGCGCTCGTTTTGCACCGGCGTCACCACTTCCGAGAGCGGCACCAGCGTCCCGGCGGACGTGCGGACCGCGAGCTTGAGAAACTCTGAGAGCTCGCCCTGGCGTTCCGCGGGCAACGCGATCCGGACCGGCACCTCGTACTTGGACTGGCCGTCGTGGACCGGCGTCACGTCCGTTCCGGAGAGCCCCATCCGCATCGTCTCGACCACGTCGCGGCGGCTGACGCCGAGGAGCGCCGCCTTGCCCTGGTCCACCTTGAGGACGATGCGCGGAGCGGGGTCCTCGACCGAATCGTCAATGCCGACGATGCCGGCGGTAGCGGCGAACGCCTCGCGCACGCGCCCGGCGACCCGGATGCGCCCGGCCTCGTCCGGCCCGTACACCTCGGCGACGATGGGGGAGAGCACCGGCGGCCCGGGCGGCACCTCCACCACCTTTACTTTCGCATTCCAGCGGCGCCCGATTTCCTCGAGCAGCGGGCGCACCGCCTGCGCGATGTCGTGGCTTTTGCGCCCGCGGTCGGCCTTATCCACGAGGTTGACCTGGATGTCGCCCGTCTCGGAGGCGTTGCGCAGGTAGTACTGACGCACCAGCCCGTTGAAATTGATGGGGGAGGCGAGGCCCGCGTAGGCCTGATAGTCGGTGACCTCCTCGACGGTCGCGAGGTAGGCGCCCATCTCGCGCAGCGCGCCGGCGGTGACTTCGACCGGGGTGCCGGCCGGCAGGTCCACGACGACCTGGAACTCGGACTTGTTGTCGAACGGTAGCATCTTGAGCACGACGAGCTTCCCGCCGGCGAGCGAGACCGAGAGTGCGATCAGCGCCAGCACCGCGTACGCCAGGCGCTTGCGATTGCGTGCGGCGGCAGGGGCGGAGAGGAAGGGTCCGAGCAGCCGCCCGAAGAAGCGCTCGAGCCGGTTGTCCGGCGCCTGCGCGTGGTGCACGTGCCCGCCGAGGAGCTTCAGCGCGAGCCAGGGCGTGACGGTGAAGGCGACGGCGAGCGAAATCAGCATCCCCATGCTGGCGTTGATCGGGATGGGGCTCATGTAGGGGCCCATCAACCCGGTGACGAAGGCCATCGGCAGCAGTGCCGCGATCACCGTGAGCGTCGCCAGGATGGTCGGCCCGCCCACTTCGTCCACGGCGAGCGGAATCACCTCCGCCAGCGGCCGCTTCTCGCGCGCCATCCGCCGGTGGATGTTCTTGACCACGACGATCGCGTCGTCCACCAGAATCCCGATCGAGAAGATGAGCGCGAACAGCGAGACGCGGTTGAGCGTGAAGCCCCAGGCCCAGGACGCGAACAATGTCGTCGCCAGAGTCAGGAGGACGGCGGTGCCGACGATCACCGCCTCGCGCCGGCCCAGCGTCGCGAGCACCAGCACCACCACCGAAAGCGTCGCGAAGACGAGCTTCTGGATGAGCTGTTGCGCCTTGTCGTTGGCGGTGGCGCCGTAGTCGCGCGTCACGCTCACGCGCACGTCGTGCGGGATCAGCGTGCCGCGCAGCTCGGCGATGCGCGCGCCCAGGCGCCGCGTGATTTCCACCGCGTTCTCGCCCGGCTTCTTGGTGACCTGCAGCGTCACCGCGG
>DAIDBG010000003.1 GCA_027310225.1 bacterium
GTGCTGTTGCTAAAGTTCCATTCCCGTGCGCAAAAAGCACGGAAATCATGGAAAGAGATCATGTCCGGGAACGAGATCAAAGTGCTTTCTGCGGGGGCGGTGAAAGGCGGTGTGGCGAAGCTTGCCGCGGACTTCGAGCACGCGACCGGGACGCGCGTCAACATCGTATTCGAGCCGGCGCCCGAAGTGCGCCGGCGCATCGCGGCGGGCGAGGCGGCGGACGTGATCGTCCTGCCGGTCGCGATGATGGACGAGCTGGCGAAACAGGGCAGGATCGTCGCTGGCAGCCGGGCGTTGCTCGGCCGCTCGCGCATGGGCGTCGTCGTCCATGCCGAAGCCACGACCCCCGATCTCTCGAATACGGCCGCGTTCAGGAAAGTCGCGCAGGGCGCAACGCAGGTGATCTACAACAGGGCTTCGAGCGGAATCTATGCCGCGAAGCTCCTGGAGAAGCTGGGTCTCGCGAAGGAACTTGCGCCGAGGGTCGTCGTGGTGGACAGCGGCGCCGCCATCATGGGAACGGTCGCGGCGCAGGCTCCCGGTGCCGTCGGGCTCGCACAGATCTCCGAGATCATGGTGCTGATCAACAAGGGCTGCCGGGTCAAGCTCGCGGCGCCGCTGCCCGATGAAATCCAGAACGTGACGAGCTACGACGCGGCCGCAGCCGCCGCGAGCAAGGCACAGGACGCCGCCCGCGCCTTGGCGCGGCAACTCACGTCGGACGCGGCGAAAAAGGTCTTTGCCGTAACCGGCATAGATTGATCCGAGCCGCCGCGCGTGCGAGCGCATCACCCGCGCCGGGCGGCAAGCGCGGGGTGATTTTCCGCTTACAACGCACTACCGAAGGAACCGCGCCATGAGCAACGCGGAACTCGAGCGCAACAAAGCGATTGCACTGCGCTTCAAGCAGTACCAGGGCACGCCGCAGATGCCGCAGGTCGAGAAGGAGGTGCTTGCGCCCCATTACAACCGGATGCGCGGCGGGAACCTCCATCTCGCCAACAACGCGCGCGGCGAGAACATGGGGCATCCCGGCCTCTACCTGCGCAAGGCCATCCCCGACCGCGTTGACGTGATCGAGAAAGTGATCGCCGACGGCGACCGCGTCGGGCTGCTGTTTCGCGTCACCGGCACGCACACCGGCACCTTCTTCGGCATACCGCCCACCGGGAAGAGGCTCGATGTTTACGAGGTTGCGCTGATCCGCATCGAGAACGGCCAGATGGTCGAGGGCTGGTTCATGATGGACGAGGTCGCGCTGCTCAGGCAGATGGGCGCGAAGCTGCCGCCGAGGAGCGACGGCAGGCTCGTTCCGCCGCCGCTGCCGGAAGGCGGCGAGGACGTGGATGCGCTCGTGGAGCGGCTCGCCGCGCAGCCCGCCGCCACGCAGCAGGACCGGAACAAGCTCCTCGCGATGAAGGCGCGCTCGCGGCCGCCTGGCGTGACCCCGTCGGATCACGCGCCCGATTACCGGCAGCTGCGCCACGGCTTTCATCATTTGCGCGAGTACGGAAGGAAAAACGGCCTGGGCGAGCTTGCACCGGACGAGGCGATTCCGGATCGGCACTACCGGGTCGAAGTCCTGATGGCGGAAGGCGACGAGGTCTGGATGCGCTTCACGGTGAACGGCACGCACCAGGACAGCCTCTACGGCATCGCGCCGGCGGGCCGGCGCGTGGGCATCTCGGCGGTGCGGATCCTGAAGTTCGCCGAGGGCAAACTGCAGGAGAGCTGGGCTTTTACTGACGAGCTGGGCCTGCTGCTTCAGCTCGGCAGGCCCGAGCTGCTGCTCGGGTGAAATCGCCTCCGCCGCGGGCAGAAATTCGGATTGTTGAATCTTGGGGCATCACTCATGCACCGCGCAACTGATCAACTCCCGCCTCGCGCGCTGCCACACCTCGGTCTGGCTCAGTGCGTCCCCTTTATGTTTCTTGCGCCGGCCGACGATCATGAAGAATATGAGCCTGAGCTCGACATTCACTCAGACGATACTTGAATAACTTTTGTCCGACGCGCTTCAGGAACTTATGCCAGTCTCGCTGGAAACCCTTATTCATGGCTGCGCGGCCGGTAACGAGACGGGTAATTTGCCCGAAGGCTATTGGGTACGTCGCGAGAGCCAGTATAGCGAGTTGTATAAACCTGTAATCCAAATCTCGCGGTAGTTTTCCTTCTGCCTGCATCAGGCGAAGAGCTAGACCGTACTCTGATATACGCCGTTGCCGGGCATCATGGCCCGGAAGAATCTTCCCGCGTCCGCTGGCCGCTTCCCATGTTAGAAAGCGGATGTAATCCGCATCACCTGCTCGCATTTTGAAACGATCCGCGAGCAACTCAGTAGGGTTGCCAATCACCATTTCTGGCAATTCGGATGGCGGGCGGAATTTTAGTTCATGTACTTCCTTAAAAAGCCCCTCTTTGCTTCGAAAGTGATGAAGAATGAGTTGCTTGCTCACACGCGCTCGGCGCGCAATGTCACCGAGGGAAACCCCGTCGAATCCTCTCCGCACAAATTCATGAGCGGCTGCATCAGTGATGCGCTTGCGCGTACGTTCACTATCCCTGAGTTTTCCCATATCGCAAATGTATCGTTTAAGGGCGCTATTGTAATGACTTGACGATTGGTAAGCTACGACTTACCATTTGTTTAAAGAAGAAAGAGCCGCCTAATGCCTTGCCATGTGGACAGTTCTTAACCCGTTGGCGCATCTAATTTAGGGAGAGCAAACTTGCATCAGGCAGCCCAGTTGCGGGCCTTACTCGCAAAAGAAGAGCCGGTAGTTTCCATCGGCGTTTACGACTGCTTCTCGGCGAAGATTAGCGAGCATGCTGGATTTCCTGTCCTTTCAATAAGTGGTAACGCTCTGACTGCAAGCCTTCTTGGCTTACCCGACCTTGGACTGATTACCATGACGGAGGTGGTCAATCAGGCACGCAATATCGCGAATTCGGTGGAGGTCCCGGTACTGGCAGACGCGGATACCGGTTACGGAAACGTGTTAAATGCAATGCGAGCGGTACGGGAATTTGAAGCAGCAGGGATTGCTGGCTTGTCCCTTGAGGATCAGGTTTTTCCAAAACGATCGAGCACTATTGGGAAGCCGGGAATAATTTCGATTCCAGAAATGGTCACGAAACTCAAGGCCGCGTGTGACGCGCGCAGGTCAAGCGATTTCGTGATTATTGGTCGGACGGATTCGCGCTCGGTGGAAGGGATTGACGGTGCGATAGAGCGGGCGATCCGGTATTGTGAAGCTGGTGTTGACATGGTTTTCGTCAACTCCCTCGAATCTCCGGAAGAGATGCGTAAAGTCACCAAAGCAGTTCCCAAACCCGTCAAGATTAATGTGGTCGAGGGCCACCCGCCTTCAAAATTCTCTAGTACTGAATTGTTTGAATTCGGCTTCAGACTTGTTGGTTATGCAGGAATACTCCAGAGAAGTGCGGGCAAAGCAATGCTGAAATGCCTCGAGATCTTTCGTCAAGAGGGGACGACTGAAGGTGGCCTCAAGGAGATACTAATGACGCCCGCGGAGCGCTACGCGGTTTTGGGTGTGGCGAAGTATCGTGAATTAGAGAACAAACTTCTTGGAAATAACGAGAAAACCTAACGGGCGGCGAGCCGTGGGTTCAGGACCTCTGGATGCCTCGATCGCGGAAGTTATCAATCTGCCCAGGAGATGGACTATGGCAATGACTGCCACGGAGAAAATTCTAGCGCGAGCCAGCGGCAAGAATCTAGTGCGCCCTGGAGATACGGCATATCCGGATCCGGAACTGGTTATCGTCCATGACGGTTACGTGGCGGCGAGCAAGAGCCAGCTGGACGAACTCGGTATTCCAGTCCTATTCGACCGAAAACGGGTGGTCTTTGTAACTGATCATGCGGTCGTCTATACGACACCGCAATTGGCCGAACGCGGTGCGGCGATACGAAAAGCGGTGCAGGAATGGCGTGTAGAGAACTTCTTCGATGTGGGGCAGGGCGGCCACGGACACATTTTTCCCATGGAAATGGGCATGGTTTTGCCGGGCAGTTTTCTGTTTGCAAACGACATGCATTGCACTAATAACGGCGCTATAGGTGCCGTCGCAATGCGAACGGGTACCGAAATCATCTGTGTTCTGGCTACCGGAACTATGTGGGTGGAAGTGCCATCGACGATTCAGATTACGTTGACGGGACGCCTGCAGCCAGGCGTTTTCGCGCGTGATCTCGGTTATCGCCTTGCCAGGAACTTTACCAATGGAACGTACGGGGTCGATTGGGACTATCGAGTACTGGAGTTTGCAGGGGACGCACTCGATCATATGAACTTGGCTTCACGGGTGGCCGTCTGCAACACCGTCACAGAGATTGGGGTCGCGAACGTGTTTTTTCCACCGAGTGAAGAAATCATCCGCGACGCTCAGCAGAGAGCACAGCGCCCGTTTACAGCAGTCTACAGCGATCCCGATGCGCACTACGAGGCAGAACTGGCGATCGATTTGGATCGCCTCAATCCGCAAGTTGTGCTTCCTGGAGCGCCGGATCAAGCCACCGACATTGGGACAGCGGCGGGACAAAGAGTAGACCACGCTTTCATCGGTTCCTGCGGATCGGGAATGTATGACGATTTAGTCACTACCGCGCGAATTCTGAAGGGAAATAAGGTCGCATCAAGGACGCGCCTCTTCATTGTTCCGGGGACAACCGCTACTGCCGCGCGGATGGTGGAGGATGGATTAATGAGGGTGTTCCAAGAGGCGGGCGCAGTAGTTCTGCCCGCTGGCTGCGGGCCTTGTTCGCGCGGCACCATGGCGCCACTCGCTTCGGGAGAGGTCTCGATTTCGACCGGAGCGACCAATGTTGCCGGACGTATGGGCGCGAAGGATGCGGAGATCTATCTGGCAAGCCCGGCGACTGTGGCATGCTCCGCAGTAGCGGGCAAAATCACCGATCCGCGGGAATTTGCCACATGCCTCTATTAAGGAAACTGGCTATGAATATTGCGAAGCTCCGGGGGCGATGCCACAAGTTCGGACACGAGATGCACATGGACACGAAGGTAATGCCCTACAAGTATATAGCCCTCCACGGTTTCGACGCCGAAAAGCTGGTGCCTTATCTGTTCGAAGACGTCGTACAAGACTTTTACAAGCGAACCCAGCCGGGCGATTTTATTATCGCGGGACGAAACTTTGCGTTTGGCAAAGCGCATCCACAGGGCTTGATCGCGATTGCAACCTTGAAGCTGCGACTGTTATGCGAATCGATGCCATTCAATAGTTTTCGAGGTGCAATAAGCAGAGGTATCGTGTGCCATCGTCGCTGTGAGGGAATTACCGAGTTGGTGAACGATGGCGATATTGTAGAGATGGATTTTTCTACAGGTGAGTTCACGAACGTGACTACCGGTGCAACCGCTCGCTACGCCCCGGTGCAGCAGGATTTGCTAAACATGATGTTATTGGGAGGAATGAGGCCGATGCTGGAAAAATGGCGCGACACGCATTTAAGAGCGAATGCGTCGGTCTCATCGGGTTAAACCGACAGATGAGAAAAATATCTTCAGCAGCGAGACTCTTGAACAAGGGATAACATGAAACCCATCTCAGCGTTTCATGCTATTGCCATAGCTACCATGCTATCAGTGACCTCTGGGCCGGCGGTAAGCCAGACGCCTTCTAGAATCATTGTGGGTGCCGCCCCGGGTGGAGGCGTGGATATCATGGCGCGACTGCTGGCCAATAGTTTTACACAATCCCTCGGCCAGCGGTTTATCGTGGAGAATCGCACTCCCGTTCTCGTTGCGGGGGAAATCGTCGCCAAGGCGCCACCCGATGGGAAAACGCTGTTCCTCTCCACTGCGACGTACCTTGTCAACCGAGCGTTGTACAAAAATATGTCATATGACCCGCTGCAGGACATCGCTACGATATCGTTGGTGGGATCTACTCCGATCATCATGGTTTCGCACCCGTCGCTTCCCGTGACATCGGTCAAGGAGCTAATTGCGTTGGCAAAAAAGAACCCGGGCGCACTTAACTTTGGCTCGGGCGGCAATGGCAGTCCTCTACATCTGGCAGGCGAACTCTTCAAGCAAATCGCCAAGGTAGATATCGTGCATGTGGCGTACCGCGGTACAGCGCCAGCGGCTATTGATTTACTTTCTGGCCAAGTGCAACTGATGTTTCCGAGCGTTATCTCGATGTATCCGTATATCAAAGCCGGAAAATTGAGAGTACTAGCTGTTTTTAGCCCGCAGCGATCCGCAGCCATACCGGACGTGCCAACCACAGCCGAAGCAGGACTGCCTGATTTGACGGCAAGCATCTGGTTCGGCTTGCTGACATCAGGGAATACACCACGAGCAATTACTGAGCCGCTACATCAGGCCGTTGTGAAGGCAATTCAGACGAAAGAACTTAACGATCGGTTGCTGAGAGACAATGTTGACCCGATCGGTAGCAGTCCTGAAGAATTTGCATCGTTTGCGGCCGCCGAATATGCTAAGTGGTCTGCGGTAATACGGGTGGCCAACATTAAAATAAACTGAATCGCTTTCTTCTGTTCATGGGGCACCTGTTCGCCGCCGAGCAGTCGCAGCCAAGGCGGGGGATGTCGCCAAGCACTGGGCGAGCTCCGTGTGACTCTGACCCACCCGTAGCATTTCCTGCCTCGTCACGCGGCTCGCTTGTTGAACTCCAGGATGTCGAACCCGTTGTAGCGGTCCACGATATAGACGAGCCCGCGCTCGTCCACGTCCACGTCGTTGGTCTGCGGCGCCACCTTGCCTGGCGCCGGCTCGGGAATGTAATAGCCGACTTCCTCCGGGGCGATCGGATCGGCGATGTCCACGATGCGCAGTCCCCCGGCGAACCACGCGCAGTACACAAGCGTGTCGCCGCCCTTCATGTGCTCCTGGAACTGGTGCGCGCCGAAGCGGCCCGGCGCGGCGCGGCTCCAGGGCGAGTCGAGCTCGCTCACCTCGTAAATCGCGAGCGGCTGGATTTTCTTCAGGTCGCCGATATCGAACACCCACAGGCAGCCGTGCGGACGACCGCGCCGCCGCGCCATTTCCTCCGCGCTGTGGGCGTGGTCTTCTTCATCTATCGCGATGGCGATCTGCCGGCCGCCCACCGGCTCGGGTAGGCCCATGAAGGTGTGCGAGGGCTCGGGAAACGGCGGATGGTAGTTGTAGGCGCCGACGGTGCGCGGCTTGTGGATGTCGGCGACGTCAATCACCCGCACGCCGCCGTGCCAGCAGCCCGCGTAGAGCCGGTCGCCGACCCTGAGCGTATGGTGCAGCCGGTGCTGCCGGCCGGGCCAGGTCGGCTTCTCACCGCCCGCGAGATGCTGCCCGGGCAGCCACCAGCGCGACACTTCCTCGGGCTTGGCGGGATTGCGGATGTCGTAGATCACCAGGATGTTGCCGATGTAGCCGGGCATCTCGGTCGAGATGTAGGCATAGCGCTCGTCCATGTCGAAGCGGTGCACGCCGCGCCCGTGGGTCTTGTGGTGCGCGATGAGCCGCGGCTTGGTGCGGTCCGAAACGTCGTAGAGCTTGAAGCCGCCCTGGTCGTAGGGCTGCTTCTCCATCGCCTCGACGGCCGGGATGTCGGATTCATTCACGCCCAGCTTTTCCGCCAGCTTGGCGTGGGTCGGTTCGCGTCCCAGCGCCGCCCGCAGTGTCGTGCGCAGCTTCGGCAGCTCATCCGCCTTGCGCCCGATCGCGGTCATGTTCTGCTCGACGTTTACGATCATGATGTCGCCGATGACGCGCGCCTTGTGGCTGTGCGAGTTCGGGTCGCCGACGGGAAGCTGGGCAAGCAGCTTCGGCTTCTTCGGGTCGGACACATCGAGGATGCTGGTGGCGAGGCCGTCCTTGTTGGTGATGTGGCCGATGTAGGCATGGTTTCCCGCGACATAGACCTGTCCCGCGCCGGGCAGGTCGAGGTGCGAGATGCGGGTGATGTTCCTCGCCAGCGTCGGGGTCTGGTTGGGTGCGTTCATGGTCGAATGGTGTTGTGCGGACGAGGCTTACGATTCTACAATGAATACGAATCGCGCAGACCGGCCGGCGTGATTCATCATGTGGACGGTCTTTTCATCCATTCAGGCGGGCGCGGGGCGAAAGCGAGGTGAATGCCATGCGGTTGACTTTGATTGTGCTAATGACGTTCTCATTCGTGATGGGAGCGCCCGCCTCGGCGCAGAACTATCCCGTCAGGACCGTCAGGCTGATCGCGCCATTCGCGCCGGGCGGCGCGACCGACGTCCTCGCCCGGCTCGTGGCCCAGAAGCTCACCGAGCGCTGGGGCCAGACGGTCTTCGTGGACAATCGCGTCGGCGCCGGGGGCCACATCGGGGCGGAGCTGGCGAGTCGCGCCGCGCCGGATGGGTACACGCTGGTGGTCGCGGGCACGCCGCACGCGATCGGCATGAGCCTCTATCAGAAGCTCGCGTACGATCTGGCGAAGGACCTCGTGGCGGTGAACCGGATCGCCACCTATCCCAGCGCGATCGCGGTGCACCCCTCGCTTCCCGTGAAGAACGTGAAGGAGCTGATCGCGCTCGCCAAGGCGCGTCCGGGGCAGCTGAACTTCGGCTCCGCGGGGATTGGTTCGCCGAACGGGCTCGCGCTGGAGCTCTTCAAGACCATGGCGAAGGTAAACATGGTGCAAATTCCCTACAAGGGCGGCTCCGGGCAGATGGTGACGGAGCTGCTGTCCGGTCAGGTGCAGCTCGCCTCGATCGGCCTGCCGCCGGCGATGCCGTATGTGAAGTCGGGACGGCTGCGCGTCATCGCGGTGACCGGCATGGCGCGCTCCGCGCTCCTGCCCGATGTGCCGACGGTGAACGAGAGCGGGCTGCCCGGCTTCGACGTGACCTCCTGGTACGGCGTGTTCGGTCCGGCGGCGCTGCCGAAGGACATCGTCGCGAAGGTGAATGCGGATATCGCGGCCATCCTGGGCGCGACGGACCTCAAGGAGCGTCTCGCCGGTCTCGGCGCGGAACCGGGTGCGATGCCCCAGGAAGCCTTTGCGCGCTACGTGCGCGAGGAAATCACGAAGTGGGCGAAGGTGGTCAAGGAGTCTGGAGCCAAGGCCGACTGATGGCGAGCGATCAACGCCTGCCATCACGCGTCACGACGACCTGAACGAGGCATGCCGTCTTCGAGGAAGGAGATCCTTATGCGGCTTTGGATGACGGTTTTGATTTCGCTCTTTTCTGCGGGTCTGGCTTCGTCCGTGTCGGGGCAGGACTATCCGAACCGGACAATCCGCGTCGTGGTGCCGTTCTCGCCCGGAGGGGCGACGGACATCCTGGCGCGGCTGGTGGGCCAGCAGCTGACCGAGCGCCTCAAGCAGCCAGTAATCGTCGAGAACCGCGCCGGCGGGGGCGGCCACATCGGCGCGGGCTACGTCGCGAAGGCGCCGCCCGACGGCTACACGCTGCTTGCCGCGGGGATTCCTCAGGCGATCGGCATGAGCCTCTACAAGAACCTCCCGTACCAGATGGAGAAGGATCTCGCGCCGATCACCATGTTCGCGACGTTTCCCAGCGTGATCGCGGTACACCCTTCCTTGCCGGTAAAGTCGGTGAAGGGCCTGCTGGCCCTGGCGAGGAAGCGGCCCGGTGAACTGAACTTCGGCGCGGTCACCGGTTCCCCCAACCATCTGGCGATCGTGCTGCTCAACGTCATGGGCAAGGTCAACATGGTGCACGTGCCGTACAAAGGCGGCGGCCCGGTCGTCATCGACCTCGTGGCGGGAAATCTTCAGGTCGCCGCGATGGGATTGCCGCCCGCGTTGGGGATGGTGAAGGCCGGCAAACTGCGCCCGATCGCCGTCACGAGCGCGCAGCGTTCCGCGGTGCTGCCCGACGTACCGACGGTCCAGGAATCGGGCGTCCCGGGATACGAGGTCACATCGTGGTACGGCATGTTTGCTCCGACGGGGACCCCCGATCTGATCATCCTGAAGCTTCACTCTCAGATCGCCGCGTCCTTGAAGGCCAAGGTGATCGTGGACAGGCTTGCGACTCTCGGCGCCGAAGCATCGGGCATCGGCCCCGAGGAATTCGGCAAGTACGTGCGCGCGGAGATTGCCAAGTGGGCCGAGGTGGTGAAAATCTCGGGCGCGAAAGCCGACTGACGCTGCGCCCGGCCCGGGCCGCTCAGGCCGCGAGCCCGAGGAACCGGGCGGCGTTGCGGTACTGGAGTTGCTCCATCAGCTCCGGCCGGATCGGCAGCCGCCGGAACCACTCCGCGTATTGGCTCACCGAGACGAACGGGTACGAGCTCGCGTAGAGGAAGCGCTCGGAGAGGAAACCGTTCGCGGCCGCGATATAGTCGTTCATGCCCGGCATGTTGCACAGGTACTGGTCGGGCGAGAGATAGACGTTGAGGCGGCGGAAGGCGACGTGCAGGATCTCGTGCACCCACGGCCAGCCGCCGTGCGAGATCGCGATGCGGAGCGCCGGGAAGTCACCCGCCACGCGGTCGATGTGGACCGGAACCGTGTAGCTCAGGTCGGGTCCGGCGTTACCGCCGGCCATCACCACGACCGGGATGTTCTTGTCCTCGCAGTAGGCGTAAATGGGGTAAAGCCGCCGGTCGTCCGCGTACATCGGGGAAGGGTACGCACCCGGCTCGAGGTTGATGCCTTTCAGCCCGAGGGCGAGCGCCTCGTCGATCTGCCTGAATACGGTCTTGCGGTCGCTCGGATTCACCGAGCCGATGCCGACGAACCGGCCGGGTTGGGACTTCACAATGTCAGCGACATCTTGATTGCTGACCGAGCCGTAAACACCGGAATAGCGGCCCAGTACCACTCCGAGCGTGACACCCGCCGTGTCCATCTCTTCGAGCAGCATCGGCATCGATTGGGCTTGCGCCGAAGGCGCGGGCTCCATGCCGTGCTGGCGCGTGATCCGGTCGCGGCGCTCGGCCTGGGCGTACATGACCATGCCGAGAAACCCCTTCAAGGGCGGGCGCAGCCTGAAGTCGATGATGGGCACGGCTAAGGTCTCCTCATGCCAGATTTGAAACGCCAAGACGCCAAGCACGCCAAGAAATCGAAAACAATATTTGAACCGCAGAGGCGCAGAGAGAAACAAGGACAGGCACGAACCACAAAAGGCCGTTGTTTGACCTCGTTTCAGTTTTTCCGGTTCTCTTGGCGCCTTGGCGGTTTCATTCTTTCTCTTGCTTTCGGCGCTACGACCGGATTGAGCCGCGCCAGAGCTCCGCGATGATGGACATGTCGCGCTTACCGTGCCCGCGCAGAGTGGCGAGGCGGTAGATCTCCTGTGCCGCGGCGAGCATGAAGATCGGGGCGGAGGCGCTCGCCGCCAGCTCCTGCGCGAGCAGCATGTCTTCGCAGACGTGGTCGACGCTGACCCGCGGGGGATCGTATTCGCCGGCCGCGATGCGCGGCCCGAACGATTCCAGCGCCTTGCTGGGAGCGCCTTGCGTGAGCGCCTCGAAGAGCGTCTTCAGCTCGACGCCGCTTCTTGCGCCGAGCATCAACGCTTCGTTCACCAGCGCCACCGTGCCATAGCTCAGCACGTTGCTGATCACCTTGGCGGCATGGGCTTCCGCCGCCGAACCGAAGCGGATGAAGGTGTCGCCCATCGCCTGCAGGACGGGCCTCGCCTTGTCGATGTCGGCCTGCTCGCCCCCGATGAAGAACGCGAGCGTGCCCTGCTTGGCGCCCTGCACGCCGCGCGTCATCGCCGCCGCTATGAACCCGACTTTTCCTTCCCGCAGCAGCGCGGCGAGCCGCCGGGTGCTCGCCGGGTTGCTGGTCGAGCAGTCCACGATCACAGTGCCCTCGGCGGCCTGGGCCGCGAGCCCGTCCTTGCCGTCGACGACGGCTTCAACGTCGCGGGAGGTCGGCAGGCACAGGATGACCACCTCGCAACCCCGCGCAGCGCCGGCCGGCGTGGACGCGGTCTTCGCGCCGAGCGCCTTCAATCGCGCGGCGGGCTCGGCGCGCTTGTGCAGCATCACGGTGACGGCAAAGCCCTTCTTCAGCAGGTTGGCGGCCATCGGCTCGCCCATGGCGCCGATACCGATGATTGCGACGTTTGCCATGCGGATTTCCCCTCTGACTGCGATATCTCTTATCGGGCCGCAACACCGCAGCCGCGCAACTCGAGACCCGAGCGACATTTCACATTGTGGGCAAGACGGGTCTTGCCGGAAGCGCCGTCTATGGAAGCCCTCGAGATGATTCGTATCGTGATTATAAATTATTTCTGGTTGGCCGCGATCCGGCTCTCGGGCTACTTACCATCGAGACCCGCGAGCTTGCGGAAGTTCGGTTCCGCGTGCGGGATCTGCGGCAGCGACCAGGTGCGGGTTACAGCCGCGCGGGAACTTCGCGCGAAGCTGCTCAGATTGGTCGTGGCGTCGGATGAACAGCGCCCGTCCAACCGGAGTTTATCCTCGACGATGCCAGGTGCGTGGCCCGGGTGCTTCATCACCCTTGCGGACCTTCAACAGGATTTCTGGCCAGCTGGACGGAACGTCTCAGCTCTGTCTGTTCTCCGGGTCGCCGACACGACGGTGATTGCCGCGCGCACCCAACTGTGACGACAGCCGCTCGGCAGCTTGCTGAAGAGCCGTCGCGTTCTTATGCAGGGCTTGAATGGAGAGGCGCCAGCTCGGTCCGGAAATACCAAGGCTGCCGATGATCTGGTTGGTGAAATTCGTTACGGGTACCGCTGCGCAGCGGAGTTCCTCGCTCACCTCACCATCATCGAAGGCGATGCCAGACCGCCTCACCTCTGCGATTTCCTGTCGTAGCTGTTGCGCGGTCCTGATGGTCTTCCGGGTGAACACCTGTAACTGGGCGCTTTGCAAGAACGCATCGAGCTGCTCTGGTGGAAAGCTTGCCAGCATGACCTTCCCCAAGGCGGTGCAGTGCAGGGGACGGACGTTGCCGATGCGGTCGTTGATGCGGATCGCTCCGGAGCCGTCGTGCTTCGCAAGCACGACCAGCTTTTCGCCGGACATCACGCCGAAGTAAGAGGTTTCGCCGGTCGCGCCGGCCAGTTCGGCCAGAATGGGGCGTGCCGCGCTGATTAACTCCACTTCATCAAGCGCAGCGCTTGCTAGGGCGAACAGGGGGCGGCCGATCCGGTAGAACCGCGAATTCTCCATTTGCCGGAGATAACCCAGCATGACGAGCGTCTTCGCGATATGGAATGCGGTGCTGGTGTGCAGCCCGATTGACCGGCTGAGTTCCGCAAGACCGATGCCGTCCGGGCTGCGCGCAACCGCTTCGAGCAACTCGCATGCGCGCCGGATCGACTGGATTCCGCCCGGGCGCTTTTCCCCCTCGGGTTTGGGGCTCGGGGGTTTGCGCTTGGGTGCGCGGGAATGCGGGGCTGGCGGCATTTCTTCAGTCGATTCCTGAATGCAACGTTTAAAGTATGTAGCATTTCATATTATAAAATGATCTTCTCGGCCTATGCTATGCGCGCTGCAGTCGAGCGAGAAGGCGGCGGTGGATCGGCTGGGCTGAACAGCATTGTGAATAGTATATGCAAAATAATGCGTTAACCAACTGTTTCTTGGCAGATTGGGCGTGTACTGAACGGTGCCCGCACGATTCTCTCGTGCGCGGAGGACGCAGCATTTTTCACAATCACAAATGAGGGTGGAGCCATGTGCATCGTCATGGGACATTAGCCGCCGTTGACTCGCGCGGTTACAGCTGGACCGCAGTGCAGGCAATTCAACCGCTTCACAAGGCAGGAAGAGAGAAAGTCGATGAGTACCCCAACCAAGGCCGCTACCGGCGGTGCGCAGCAGCCGCACGGATCCCAAATAACGAAAGACGGCGCCGGTGTCATCGTCGATTACCTGATCCGGGAGAAAGTGCCCTACGTCTTCGGGCTGTGCGGGCACGGCAACATCGGGTTCATCGACGCGCTGCACGCGCGCGCCGGCGAGATCAAGACGGTATCCGTGCATCACGAAAGCGTCGCCGGCTTCATGGCGGACGTCTATTACCGCGTATCGGGCCAGCCGACCGCGACGTTTACCTCGTGCGGGCCCGGCTCGGCGAATCTGCCGATCAGCCTCGCCAACTCGTTCTTCGATTCCGTACCGTTCTTCGCGGTGACGGGCAATGTGCCGACCAGCCAGTTCAACCGCGGCGCGTTCCAGGAAACTTACCGGCACTACCAGGCGGATTTTCCCTCGACGGTGCGTGCGTACTGCAAGCGCGTGTTCCAGCCCACGACCGCGGCGCAACTGCCGGTCGCGGTGCGCCAGGCGTGGAAGACCATGGTGACGGGGCGGCCCGGCCCGGTCGTGCTCGACGTGCCGTTCGACATGTTCAACGAGCCGATCCCGGAGGAGACGCCCCGGCCGGAGGACTGGAACGCCAACATTTCGTGCCGCTGCGGCGCCGATCCGGAAGGTGTTTCCAAGGCGGCCGACATGCTGATGAAGGCGCAGCGCCCGGTCATTCTCGTCGGGCAGGGCGTGCGCTACGGCCGCGCAACCCGGGAACTGCGTACGCTTGCGGAAAAGCTCCGGATCCCGGTCGCCATGTCGGCAAGCGGCATTGGGGCGATCGACAGCGCGCATCCGCTGGCGCTCGGCCTCGTGGCACGCAACGGGCCGTATCAGGCGAACCACGCCGCGCGGCAGGCCGACGTGCTCCTCGCGCTCGGCGTGCGCTTCGACGACCGCACGTCGAGCTCCTGGATACCCGGCTTCTCGTTCACCATCCCGCCGACGAAGCTGATCCATGTGGACATCGATCCGGACGAGATCGCGCGCAACTATCCGGTCGCGCTCGGCCTGATGGCCGACGTGCGCACCTTCTTGAGGCAGCTCATCGCCGAGATTGACGCGCGCCTGGCCCGTGGCGAGATGCCCGCGGAGCGCGGCGCCTGGCTCGACGCGATCGCGGGCTACCGCAAGGAGTGGGAGGACTTCATTGCGCTCGGGTTCAAGGCGGACACCACGCCGATCGCCCCGCAGCGCGCGGCGCATGAAATCGACCGAGTGCTCCCCGAAGACGCGATACTCGTGAGCGATATCGGGGTGCACCACAACTGGCTCATCCAGTTCTGCAAGCCGAAGCGCCCGGATTCGCTGATCGGCTCGATGGGCTTCGGCCCGATGGGCTTTGGCGTGGCCGGCGCGCTGGGCGCGAAGCTTGCCGCTCCCGGCCGGCCCTGCGTCGCCGTGGTCGGGGACGGCGCGTTTCTGATGCACGCCAACGTGCTCGGGACCGCCTACGAGTACGACATTCCGGTCGTCTATCTGGTATGGAACAACTACGCTTACGGCTCGATCCGGGGGCTGCAGCGCGGCTACCTCGGCGGGCGCGAGCTCGCCACCGATTTCAAGCATCCCGGCACCAGCAAGCCGTACAACCCGGATTTCGCCGCCATGGCGCGCGCGGCGGGCATCGCGGGGGTG
>DAIDBG010000004.1 GCA_027310225.1 bacterium
CGGTCATGTTGGCGATTGCGTCGAGAATTTCAGCTTTGGCGATAGCCATGTTCCAAACTCCTGTAATAATCAATTGATCTGGTTCAATTCCTTCGGGCGGCCGGGCGGAAGCTCATGCCGCGCGCTTTTCCTTCTGATCGCGTACCGCGGCGAGCGTTCGCGCGAATCCGGCCGGCACCTCGTTGAGCGTCCGGACGAATTGCGCGACCGGCGCCTGCATGGTGCCGAGAAGCTTCGCGAGCAGTTCCTGACGGCCCGGCATCCTGGCGAGCTCCGCCACCTGCCTCGGCGTCATCACCACGTTGGGCATGGCGCCGGCCCTGATCACGAGCTTCTCGTTCTCCCTGGCGAATTCATGCAGCACCTTCGCCGCAGCTACCGGGTCAGCGGAAATGCCGTAAGCGAGCGGCCCGACCATCTTGTCGGTCAAACCCGCAAACGGCGTGTCCGCGACCGCCCGGCGTGCCAGCGTGTTTTTCAACACGCGCAGATAGACACCCGCGCTGCGCGCCTTCCTGCGCAGCGCAGTCATCTCTCCCACCAGGAGACTGCGGTACTCGGCCAGAATCACGGCCTGGGCCTTGACGAGCTGGGCGCTCACCTCCGCTACGACGGCCTGCTTCTGTTCCAGATTGAGACCCAAGGTCACCCTCCTATTAAAAACCAGTTCCGGGTTTCGGTTTCCGGGTCCCGGGCTCAGAACGGCAACTCGAGACCCGAAATCTGCAACTCGAAACTGAACCTACGGCGACCTCGGCTACAGGAGTCAGACAGAATACGTATGACCCGTTTCGGGTGCGCCGTCTGCGTAGGATTTCCGGTAGCGGGACCGCGGGCAGCGGATCAAGGAACTGTTTTGGAAGCAGTATCCGACCCTGGAACCCGCAATCCGTTCCCAAAAAATTAAACCTCATCGTTCCTACGGTCTTTGACAACCTGCCGCCACAACCGGCACAGCAGCCCAAAGTACTCAAAAATGCTTCAATTCAACAAACTCGCCTGATCGACGCGGACGCCGACGCCCATCGTGCTCGACACCGAGATCTTCTTGAGATAGATCCCCTTGGTGTTCGAGGGCTTCGACTTGTTCACCGCGTCCACCAGCGCCTTCAGGTTCTCGGCAAGGGCCTCGACCGGGAACGACGCGCGGCCGATCGTGCACTGGACGATGCCCGCCTTGTCGGCGCGGTACTGGATCTGGCCGGCCCTGGCGTTCTTCACCGCAGCCGCCACGTCCTGCGTCACCGTTCCCACCTTCGGATTGGGCATCAGGCCGCGCGGACCGAGGATCTGGCCGAGCCCCCCCACGACGCGCATCGCGTCGGGCGTGGCGATCACCACGTCGAAATCCATCTTCCCGCCCCTGATCTCGTTGGCGAGGTCCTCGAAACCAACGACATCGGCTCCGGCAGCCTTGGCCTGGGCCGCCCTGTCGCCCTGCGCGAACACCGCGACCCGCACGCTCTTGCCCGTGCCCTGCGGCAGCACGATGGATCCGCGAACGGTCTGATCGGACTTCTTGGTGTCAATTCCGAGATTGATGGAAACATCCACCGACTCGTTGAATTTCGCGGTGGCATTTTCCTTGACGAGCCTGAGCGCGTCCTGTGCGGGATACGCCTTCGCGCGGTCAACCCTCGCATGCATCGCCCGGTAGCGCCTGGAAGCCTGTGCCATGCGTCAGCCCTCCACTTCCACGCCCATGCTGCGCGCGCTGCCGGCGACGGTGCGCACCGCCGCCTCGAGGTCCGCCGCGGTGAGATCGGACATCTTGGCCCTGGCGATCTCCTCGGCCTGGGCGCGCGTGATCCTGCCCACTTTCTCGGTATTGGGGCGCGCGCTGCCTTTCTCGATTTTCGCCGCCTTCCTGATCAGCACGCTTGCCGGCGGCGTCTTCATCACGAAGGTAAAGCTCTTGTCGTGGTACGCGGTGATCACCACGGGAACCGGCAGGCCCGGCTCCATCTTCTGCGTCTGGGCGTTGAACGCCTTGCAGAACTCCATGATGTTCAGGCCCCGCTGGCCGAGCGCCGGGCCGATCGGCGGGCTGGGATTCGCCTTGCCCGCCGGCACCTGCAGCTTGATGATGCCAACTACCTTCTTTGCCATCCGACTCTCCTTGGGGGTTCAAGCGGACGCCTCACGCGCCCTCCCCGCTCAAAATCCGTGAATGGTGAATCGTGAATAGTGAATCGAAAAACCCATCCCCTGGCCGGCCGTTACCATTTTCCATTCGCCATTTACCATTCACGCCTTTTCCACCTGTCCGAACTCCAGCTCCACCGGCGTCGAGCGCCCGAAAATCGTCACCGACACGCGCAGCTTGTTCTTGTCGTAGTTGACGTCCTCGACGTTGCCGTGGAAATCGGCAAACGGGCCCTCCTTGACCCGCACCGCCTCGCCGACCTCGAACAGAACCTTGGGCCGCGGCTTCTCCACGCCCTCCTGGATCTGGTGCAGGATGTTCTGCACCTCCTTTTCCGAGATCGGCGTGGGCTTGGTCGCGGTGCCGCCGACGAAGCCGGTCACCTTGGGCGTGTTCTTGACCAGGTGCCAGGTCTCGTCGGTCATCTCCATCTCGACCAGGACGTAGCCGGGAAAGAACTTGCGCTCGCTGATCGCCTTCTGGCCGCTCTTCATCTCGACGACCTCTTCCACCGGCACCAGGATCTGGCCGAATTTGTCCTGCATGCCGGAGCGCTGGATCCGGTCCAGCAGCGCGCGCAGCACGCTCTTCTCGAATCCCGAGTACGCGTGCACTACATACCATTTCTTGCTCATCAGCCACCCTGGCCCAACAGCTTCTTCACCGCCCACAACAGTCCCGCGTCGATCACCCACAGGAACAACGCCATGATCACCACGAACGCGAACACGATTCCCGTGGTCTGCAACGTTTCCTTGCGCGTCGGCCATACCACCTTCCTGGTTTCCGCAACCGATTCCTCGGCGTATACGTGGAACTGCTTCCCCGGCTCCGACATCCAGAACAGCGCCGCGCCCGCCGCCAATCCCGCCAGAACCGCGGCGACCCGGATGATCATCGCGCTCTGATCCAGGTAGTAAAAGCCTGCCACACCCGCCGCGGCGAGCAGCAACGCTGCGGCGATCTTGATCTTGTCCACCAACGATCCTGTTCCGTGTTCCGTGTTCCGTGTCATCGTTCAACCCGAAACGCGGAACGCTGAACCCGTAACCCATACTTGGC
>DAIDBG010000005.1 GCA_027310225.1 bacterium
CGTGAGCTCCTCGAGGAGCTGCTCGGCGCGCCGCGCCGCCTCCGCCTCGTCGAGCCCGCGCGCGAGGCCAGCGGTGAGCAGGTTGTCGAACGCCGAGATGCGCGGGAAGACGCGCGTCATCTGGAACATGCGCAGCAGCCCGCGGCGCGCGAGCGCGCCGGGCGAAAGCCCCGCGATCGGCTCCTCGCCGAGCCAGGCGCTGCCGCGGTCGGGCTCGAGGAAGCCCGAAAGCATGTTGAGCACCGTGGTCTTGCCCGAGCCGTTGGGGCCGATGAGGCCGAGGATCTCGCCCTCCTCCACCGTGAACGCGAGGCTGTCCACCGCGGCCACGCCGCCGAAGTGCTTCGTGAGGCCCTCGACGCGCAGCAGGCTCATGGCGCGGCGCCGGCCGCCTTCGCGGCGCGCGGCTGCGTGGCAAGACCCCAGAGGCCCGTGCGGAAGAAGCGCGCCACGACGATCACCAGCGTGGAAAACACGATGAGCTGGATGCCACCGAAACCGCGCAGCCATTCGGAGGTGAGGTACACGAGCAGGGCGCCGACGATCGGGCCGGTGAGCGAGCCCATGCCGCCGATCACTACCATCGCGATCACCAGGCCCGTCTGCTGCAGCAGGCCCAGCTCGGGGCTCACGAGCTGGCTGAAGGTCCCGTAGAGCGATCCCGCCAGCCCGCAGATCGCGCTCGACAGCGCGACGGCGAAGGTCTTGTAGCGCACGACGTTGATGCCGCGGCTCTCGGCGCCGGTCTCGTCGTCGCGGATCGCGAGCCAGAATCGCCCCGCGCGCCCGCGCATCAGCAGGTAGAGCCCCACGAGCACTGCGAGCAGCACGACGACGAAGAGGTAGTAGTAGCCGACGCGGCTGTCCATCAGGCTGGCGACGTTCAACCCCTGGTCGCCGCGCGTGAACTCGTTCGAGTTGTAGACCACGACGCGCGCGATCTCGGCGAACGAGAGCGTCGTGAGCGCGAGGTACGGCCCCTTGAGCCGAAGCACGATGCGCCCGAGCACGAAGCCGAGGAGCGCCGTGACCAGGATCGCGGCCGGAATTCCGATCGCGAGCGGCGCCTTCAGGTGGTAGCCGAGGAGCGCGGTGGTGTAGCCGCCCAGCATGGCGAAGGCGGCGGGCGCGAGCGAGAACTGGCCGGTGAACCCCGCGAGCAGGTTCCAGCCGAGCGCGAGCAGCGCGAAATAGATGCTCACGATGATGATGCCGAGCGTGTACGGCGAGCTCACGAAGAGCGGCGCCAGCGCGAGCAGCCCCGTCACCACCAGCGCGGCGCGGAAATCGGTGGCGAGCCGCCGCGCCCAGAGGTTGCGCGCGTCGGTCATACCTCGCGCCCCTTCTCGCCCACGAGGCCCTGGGGCCGGAAGAGCAGCACGAGGATGAGGATGAGCAGGCCCAACGCGTCGCGATAGTCGTACGAGACGTACACCGCAAAGAACGCCTCGAGGATGCCGAGCAGCAGCGCGGCGATCATCGCGCCCCAGATCGAGCCCATGCCGCCCAGCACGACGATGACGTACGACTTCATCGCGGGGAACGCGCCCACGTCGGGCGAGGGGTTGATGAGCGGGGCGAGCAGCGCGCCCGAGAGCGCGGCGAGCAGCCCCGAGATCGCGAAGATGAGGCTCGTGGTGCGCGTGGCGTCGATTCCCGCGAGCGAGGCGCCGAGGCGGTTCTGCGCCACAGCCTGGATCTGCCGGCCCCAGAGCGAACGCTTGATGAAGAGCGCGAGCCCCACCAGCAGTGCGAGCGAGACGCCCGCGGCGATGAGCTTCTGCCCGTTGAGCAGCACGGGGCCGAGCACGACGCGCGACAGCTCCGTGAGCGCCGGCCCGCGATAGGGATACGGCCCCACGATCTTGTCCACCAGGTTGATCAGCAGCAGCGAGAGCCCGAAGGTCACGACCACCGCGTACTCGTCCTTCATGATGCTCCAGCTCGCGTAGCCGGCGTACAGGGGGCGCATCAGCAGGCGCTCGACGACCGCGCCCAGGAGCGCGCCGGCCGCCGCCGCCGCCGGCAGCGCGAGCCACGGCGAGACGCCCAGCTTCATCGCCACGAGCACGTAGGTGTACGCCCCCACCATGTAGAACTCGCCGTGCGCGAAGTTCACCACCCTGAGCACGCCGAAGATCATCGCGAGTCCCACCGCCATGAGCGCGTAGAAGAGCCCGAAGATGAGCCCGTTCACGAAGAGGTCGACGGCGAGCACGGCGGAAGGATTGCGCGGCTAGCGGCGGCTCCAGGGCGCGCCGGCCTCGAGCCGCTCGGCGGCGGCGAGCGTGGCCCAGTCGTGGCCGCGCCGTCCGACGACCTGCAGCGACACGGGCACGCCGTCGCGCGAGCACTTCCACGGAATCGACACCGCGGGAAGGCCCGAGAGGTTGAAGGGCATCGTGAGCTGCGTGACCGCGGTGTGCAGCGCGTAGGGCGCGCCCTCGATCTCGACGCGCGTGGCGCCTACGGGCGGCGCCGGCGCGCGCAGCGTGGCGCACAGCAGGAAGTCGGCGTCGCCGAACGCATCGTCGATCGCCTGCACGAGCCGCGTGCGCAGGCGCTGCGCCTTCACGTACCAGTGCCCCGGAAGGAAGTGCCCGGCCTCGAGGCGCACGCGCACGTCCTCGCCATAATCGGCCCCGCGCGCCGCGAGCCGCTCGGCGTGCACCGTGGTCGCCTCCGGCGCGATGGTGTTGAGCTGGATCGCGGGCGCAAGCTCGACGCCCTCGATGCGGCGGGCCATCACGCAGCCGCCGTCAGCGGCCACCGCCCGGGCCGCCTCCTGGAGCGCCGCGCGCACCTCGGCATCGAGCGGCTGCTCGAAGTAGCCACCGAGGGTGGCCACCGTGCGGCCGGCGAGCGAATCGAAGCGCCACGCCGGGACCGCGGGAAAGTCGAGCATCGCGGCGAACATCGTGGCGCACGCCTCCACGCTCGCACCCAGCGGGCCCACGTGGTCGAGCGTGGGCGCGAGGTCCAGCACGCCCGAGCGCGGCACTGCGTCGTAGCTGGGCTTGAATCCCGCCACGCCGCAGCAGGCCGCGGGGATGCGAATGGAGCCGGCGGTGTCGGTGCCCACGGCGATCTCGACGATGCCCGCCGCGATGGCCGCCGCGGACCCGCCGCTGGAACCGCCGGGAATGCGGCCGGGCGCCGCCGGGTTCACCACGCGCCCGAAGTACGGGTTGTCGCTCGTGATGCCGTACGCGACTTCATGCAGGTTCGCGAGCCCGATCACGACGGCGCCGGCGCGCTTGAGCCGCGCGACCACTTCGGCGTCCTCGGCGGCAGGCTCGCGGTCGATCGCCCGGCTGCCGCCGCTCATCGGCACGCCGTGCACGCCCATCAGGTCCTTCACCGCCACCGGCACGCCGGCGAGGAAGCCGCCCGCGTGTGGGCTCGCGCTCTGCGCGAGCCAAGTGAAGGCGTTGAGGTCTGCGCGGCCGCGCGCGCGCTCGAGCGCGGCGGGCGCGTCGTCGCGCAAACCGCGCGCGATGCCCGGGCCCGCCCCCCGAGCCGGCGCCAGCGGCGCCGCGCGCGGTACGTAGGCGGCGCACGGCGGCGCGGCGACGGCGCGGAAGATATCCAGCTCGGGCCGGTTCACCTCGAGCCGCTGCAGCCACGCGGCGGCCCGCTCACCGTGGCCGTACCCGAGCCAGTCGGAAAAGGCGGCGAGCGCCTCGGACAACTCCGTCATGGACCCCGGCCGTAACCCCGCGCAGCGGGGGGCGCCGGGGCTGGGTTCGCCCCGCTCACTTCGCTTTCTGCAGCTTCTTCAGGTCGAGCGGCTGGCCGGGTCCCTGGATCAGGTTCGACTTCGAGACCGGCTGGTTCACCTCGGTGAGCTGGTAGTTCACGTACGGGATGTCCACCCATTGCTGGAAGCCGTAGCCCGGCTGCTTGCCGAACTGGAACGGCCCGCGCACGCCCGAAAACTTGATGTTCTGCAGCGCCTTGGTGATCGCCTTCGGGTCGGTGCTCTTCGCCTGCTTGATCGCCTCGGCGATCAGCAGCAGCGAGTCGGCCGCCTGGAAGATGAGACGGTTGGGCTCGCCCTTGGTGCGCTTGGTGTATTCGGCGGCGAGCTCCTTGCCGATCGGCGGGATGTTCATCCGCGGGTGGTACAGGCCGAAGGAGATGAGGCCCTTGCCCGCTTCCTTCACGTTTTGCCAGAAGTCGGGATAGTCCGCTAGGCCGGCGCCGTCGTAGAGCCACGTCTTCGCGCTCGGGGCCACGCCCTGCTCGTAGAGCTGGTTCATCAGGATGTAGGCCGCGGGCGGCAGCATCACGTTGATGACCATGTCCGGCGGGTTGGCGCGCAGCGCCAGCACCGCGGGGGTGAAGTCCTTGCCCGCGCGGTCAAGCGTTTCGTACTTGTACTGCACCTGCGGCGCCTTCTGCTTGATGAACTCCGCGAGCAGCTTGGCCTGCCCGATGCCGTAGTCGGTGTTCTCGGGGAAGGCCACGACACGCTTCACGCCCATGGCGGCGATCGTCTCGGCCATCGCCTGGGAGACGCGCGTGTTGTAGTTGGACGGGTTGAAGACCTCGGCATAGCCCTTCTTGCGCACGTCGTCCGACCAGCAGTTGGTGTTGACGTACGGCACCTGGTAGCGGTGCGCGACCTCGATCGCCGCCAGGCACACCGAGCTCTGGTGCCCGCCGGTGAGCGCCACGACCTTGTCGCTGGTGATGAGCTTCTCGGCGGCGGCGCGGCCCTTCTCCGGGATGCCCTGGTCGTCCTCGTAGATCAGCTTGATCGGGCGGCCGAGCACGCCGCCCTTGGCGTTGATCATGTCCTTCATGATCTCGAGGCCGTCCTTCACCTGGGTGCCCTGCACCACCGAGCCGGGCGGGGACTGGGCGATGCTGATGCCGATCGCGATGGGCTCCTGTGCCAGGGCGGGCAGGTAGAGGGTGGCAGTGACGGCCGCGAGGAACGTCAGGCGTTTCATGGCTGTTCTCCTCTGGTGGGTAGCTCTTGGGGGCTGTGGAATCGAGAGCCTCAGTATACCCCCCCGGGGTGGGGCCTCGGCCAGGTCGCCGAGTGGTCAGAATTTCCGGAAAAGATGTGATGCCAAGTCGTTGGAGAAGGCTCGAGCACTGGTGCAGCACGCCGACTCGCGCACGACCCAGCGTATCTACCGACGCCAGCCTGAGCGTGTCTGAAGAGCAAGTTGCAGCGACTCTTTGCGCTGCAACTACGATGGTCTATTGGACAGTTCGGATTCTATTGGGCAGCGCCCGAAAACGGTGCTGCTAAGTCCTTGAATTCTGGCGCGCCCGGCAGGATTCGAACCCACGACCCCCTGGTTCGTAGCCAGGTACTCTATCCAACTGAGCTACGGGCGCGAAAATCGGAGGCGGATTATAGCATTCCGACGGCGCCGGCGCGCGACGACGCACCGCAACTGTGTATCATGTCTCGCCGCGGGTTCCGCGCGCCCGGCCAAAGGAGGAAATCATGACGATGAAACTGTACGGGTTCTGGCGATCGCTCGCCGCCTGCCGCGTGCGCACCGCGCTCGCCTATAAGGGCGTGAAAGCGGAGGAAATCCCGGTCAACCTGCTGCAGGACGAGCAGCACAGGCCGGAATACCGCGCCCTCAACCCGCAAAGCGTGATTCCGGCCCTGATCGTGGACGGCGGATCGCCCCTGTTCGAGTCCCTGGCGATCATGGAGTACCTGGACGAGACGCACCCGGAACCGCCGCTGCTGCCCGGAGACCCGCGCGGCCGCGCGCGCGTTCGCGGGCTCGCGCAGATCGTCGCGTGCGACGGCCATCCCCTGATCGTGCCGCGCATCCGCAATTATCTGGAAAAGGAGCTCAAGGTGGACGAGGCCGGGCGCACCCGCTGGTGCCGGCATTGGGTGATGGAATCGCTCATGGCGGTCGAGGCGCACTTGGCGAAGGAACGCGAGACCGGCCGCTACTGTCACGGCGATTCCCCCACCCTCGCCGACATCTGTCTCGCGACACAGGTCTTCGGCGCGAAGTTCTTCAACTGCGACACGGCGGGCGTGCCTGCCGTCATGCGGGTGTTCGGCGAGTGCATGAAGCTCGAGGCCTTCGACAAGTCGCAGCCGCTCAAGCAGCCCGGTGCGCCGAAGGAGCTGAAGCATTAAGAAGTGACGAAAGATCCTGCATGACTCCGATTGTCCTGAAGTTCGGCGGCTACCAGGCACCGGAATCGCTCCACAACCGCGCGGCCGCGCTGTTCGGCCGGCGGCTCAGGGAAAAGCTCGGCGACCGCATCCGCTTCGAGCTCACCGGCAGCGTGCTCGATCTCGGCCGCCCGTCGGGCGACCTGGTGCCCATGGTCGAGCGCGGCGAGCTGTCGTTCTGCTACATTTCCACCGTGCGCTTTTCCGGGGCGGTGCCGGAGTTCCGGATCTTCGAGCTGCCGTTCGTGGTCGGGGACCGGCGTGCCGCGTGGAAAGCGCTCGATGGAGAATTCGGGGAGCACCTCAAGGGCCGCATCGCGGCAACCACCGCCTGCCGCGCCCTCGGCTTCTGGGACAACGGCTTCCGCCACCTCTCGAACAGCGTGCGGCCGATCCGCAGGCCCGAGGATTGCCGGGGGCTGCGCATCCGCACCCAGATGAGCCCGCTGCACGGCGAAGTCTTCCGCGCGCTCGGCTTCGAGCCGATCGCGGCCGACATCAAGGAGTTCGTGGAGAACATCGCCACCGACCGCTTCCAGGCACAGGACAATCCGCTCGCCAACATCCACGTCTTCAACGTGCACAAATTTCACCGCTACATCACGCTCACCGGGCACCTCTGGGGCGCGAGCGCGATGGTGTGCAACCGGGAGCATTACCGGAGCTGGCCGGCGCAAGTGCGGACGGCGGTGGACGCCGCGGCCGCGGAAGCGACAGCCTTGCAGCGCAAGCTCGCAGCGGAGCAGGACGGGGAGGTGCTGGGCAGGCTCGATCTCCGGGACAACGAGGTGATTCACCTCAGCGGCGCGGAGCGCGCCACTTTCGTGAAGGCAGTCGAGCCGGTGCTCGCCAGGCACCGGAAGGAGCTGGACCCGAAGCTCTTCGCCTACCTGAAATGATGCGGGGGTCCGGGGTCCGGGGTCCGGTGCCCGATCCCCGTCACTCGGATCAGGTTCCCACCAGGCCCCGGTTGCGACGCGTGACCCCCGTATCATTGCGGCTCGATCTTCGCGATGCGCGTGATCTCCGCGTAGCGCTTCAGGTCGGCGCGAAAGAGCCTGGCCCACTCGGCCGGCGAGCGCCCCTGGGGCTCATAACCGTTGTTGACGAAGTAATCGCGCACCTGCGGTACTTGCAGCGCCTTGCGGATCGCCTCCTGCACTTTTTTCACGATCGCAGGCGGGGTCTTCGCCGGCGCGAACACGCCGTGCCAGCCGGCGTCGGCAAGGAAACCCGGTATCGCCGCTTCCGCGATGGTGGGCACGTCCGGCAGCGCCGCCAGGCGCTTCGCCCCGGTGAAGCCGAGCCCCCGCAGCCGCCCTGCCTTCACGTGCGGGACGCCGACCGACGGCGCCGGATAGTGGATCTGAACCTCGCCGCCGAGAACGGCGGTCAACGCCGGTCCGCCGCCCTTGTACGGAACGTGGAGCAGGTCAATGCCGGCCTTCTCCGCGAAGAGCGCCCCGGCCAGGTGCTGGCCGTTGCCGACCCCTGCCGTGCTGTAGCGGATCTTGCCCGGCTGCTGCTTCGCCAGCGCGATCAGCTCCTTCACGGTCTTCGCCGGGAACTTGAGATTGCCTACCATCAGGTAGCCGGTGCCGAGCGCGATGTCCGTGACCGGTGCGAAGTCCTTGACGACGTCGAACGGCATCTTCTTGCGGATGGACGGGTTTACCGCGAAGGCGAACGACGTGTTGAGCAGCGTGTAGCCGTCGGGCGTCGCATTGGCCACGATGTCCGCGCCGAGAATGCCGTTGGCGCCGCCGCGGTTGTCAATCACGATCGGCTGTCCCAGCTCCTTTTCGACCTGCTGATAAAGAACTCTCGCGAACGTGTCCACGTTGCCGCCGGGCGGGAACGGCACCACGACCCGGACCGGCCGGGCCGGATACGCCTGTCCGAAGGCGATGCCCGCTGCGAACAACGCGAGGGACGCCAGCGCTGAAACCGTCAGACGATGCATGATGTCCTCCTCTTCCGTTATCGGATTACCGGCAGGCCGGTTTATCCGCGCCTCAGCTCCTCGACCGAGCGCGCGAGCCGGCCGTCGCGCCGCTTGAGCGCGCGCGTGATGGCCCGGGTTGCACCGAAGGTCGGGACGACGGCCGAGTGTTTGCCGGCGCCACCGATCACCGCGATCAGGATGTCCTCGGGACGCTGCACCATGTAAACCGGAGCATCCATGCCCGCGCCGGCGTAGCGCTCCTTCCAGGTGACGCGCAGGCGGCGCTCGATGTTTTCCCTGGAAAAGCGGCCGAGCGGCAGGTGCGCGTGCTCGAACAGAAAGCGCTTTGCCCGGGCCTTGCTCATGCCGCCTTCCGCCACCGTCTTTGCGTGCTCCGGCGCCATGACGACGAGCGGCTGCGCTTCGTAGAAGATATCGTTGGTGCCGGCATCGAGCATGGTGCCGGCGATGGTGGTGAGGATGCCTTCGGCGGTGATGCTTTCGTGGTCGTTCACGTTGTGCAGGCACTCGGCGCCGATCACCGTCACCGCGCTCGCCTCGCGCGGCAGCCCGCGCTCGACGTGGAGCGGCTCCCACGGGCTCTGCGCCTCGTTCTCGGCGGCAAGATAGGAATATTTCGACGGCGCGCCGAATGTGGACATGTCGCCGGAGCCTGGGATCGCACCGCCGATATTCACGAGAGCGAGCCGGATCGCGCGCCCGATGGTGGCATTGGCCTGCCAGCCGGGACCGAACGCGTTGTGGCCCGAGTTGATGTCGAGCTCCTTCGCCACCGGCCCGTTGACGATCACGAGCGGCGCGCACAGATGGGTCGTCGCCTGGACGGCGTAGAGGTTGAACGGCTCCTCGCACATCGCCTCGAGCGCGAGCACGAGCAACGGGAAGTACTCGGGACGGCAGCCCGCCATTACGGCGTTGGCGGCGAGCCGTAGCGGCGTCGCCTCCCCGTAGCGCGGCGCCACCTTCGCCACCGGCTCGTCCCACGGGCGGTCGCAGTACGCGAGCATCCGCTCGACGCGCTCCGCGGTCGGCGGCACGACAGGCAGGCCGTCGCCCCAGCCGCGCTCGCGCACGAGTGCGTTGACCGCCTCGAAATCGTCCTCGGCCTCGAGGCTCGCACCCTTCGCCCTGAGCAGGCCGGCGAGACCGGTCATTTGAAATGTTCCTTGATGAGGTCGAGCACCTGCGGGATCGCGTGCCCGGCTCGCCCTTGGACCTGCTCGAGCGAGAGCCCGCCCAGGGGATGCGGGATCAGCAGCAGCGGCAGGTCCGGCACGCCGAACACGCGCGCCTGCGTCTTCCCCAGCTTGAGGAAAGGCTCGGAGCAGATCACGGCGGTGACCAGGCCACGCTTCCGGAGCTCGCACATGTCGTGGACACTCCACGACGTGCACGACCCTCAGTCGGCCATCGCGCTGACGACGAAGTCGGCTTCCGCGGTGAGCTGGTCGAGGATGTTGCCGGGCGCCGGCAGGCTGACACTGCCCTTGCGCAGCGACACGACCGAGGCGACCGGCACCGCCGCCTTCACGCCTTCCACGATGAACTCGAGGAGGTGGTCGGCGTTGCTCTTGCTGTTGTCGAGTATGCCGAGCCGCAGTCCGCTCCTGCGGGCCTTGCGCTGCCCGGCGATGACCGCCGTCTCGGGCACCGGGGCTTCCGGCACCACCAACAGGACTTTCTGACTCATCGGCTGCTTCCCCCTCTGACGGTTCTGGCGGAGAGAGAGGGATTCGAACCCTCGATGGGGATTTTGTCCCCATACGCCCTTAGCAGGGGCGCGCCTTCGACCGCTCGGCCATCTCTCCATTTAAAAAATGGGGCCGGTGCTGACCCCGTTCTTGCCAACGGACATTCTACCGCGCCACCATGTGCTCCAGGAATGTCTCCGGTCACACGAAGGATAACAGCCGGCGGGCGGCCTCCGGCGCGTCACGCCGGCTGGTCAAGCCCGAAGGCCTTGTGCAGCGCGCGCACCGCCAGCTCCACGTACTTCTCGTCAATCACCACCGAGATCTTGATCTCGGAGGTCGAGATCATCTCGATGTTGATGCCTTCCTCGGCGAGCGTGCGGAACATGGTGCTCGCGATGCCCGCGTGCGAGCGCATGCCCACGCCGACCGCGGACACCTTGGCGATCCTGTCGCCGCCCGCCACGCCGCGTGCCTTGATGTGCTTCACCACCGGCTCCAGGATCCTGAGCGTCTTCTGGTAGTCGTTGCGGTGCACCGTGAACGAGAAGTCGGTCATGCCGTCGTGGCTGACGTTCTGCACGATCATGTCCACGTCCACGTTGGCGTCGCCGATCGGCCCCAGGATCTGGTAGGCGATGCCGGGCCGGTCAGGCACGCCGAGTATGGTGATCTTCGCTTCGTCGCGGTTGAACGCGATGCCGGATATGATCGCCCGTTCCATCTTTGCGTCTTCCTCGAAAGTGATGAGCGTGCCTTCGCCTTCCTCCTCGAAGCTCGAGAGCACGCGCAGCCGCACGTCGTACTTGCCCGCGAACTCCACCGACCGGATCTGCAGCACCTTGGAGCCGAGGCTCGCCATCTCGAGCATCTCCTCGAAGGTGATGGTCTTGAGCCGGCGCGCTTCCGGGACGATGCGCGGATCGGTGGTATAGACCCCGTCCACGTCGGTATAGATCTGGCACTCGTCCGCCTTGAGCGCCGCGGCGAGCGCGACACCGGTCGTGTCCGAGCCGCCGCGCCCGAGCGTGGTGATGTTGCCCTGCTCGTCCACGCCTTGGAAGCCGGCGACCACCACGACGTAGCCGTCGGCAAGGTCGGTCCGGATGCGCTGCTCGTCTATGCTCACGATGCGCGCCCTGGTGTGCGCGTTATCGGTGAGAATCTTGACCTGCGCGCCGGTGTAGCTGCGCGCCTTGAGGCCGGACTCCATCAGCGCCATTGACAGCAGCGCGATCGTCACCTGCTCGCCGGTGGACATCATCACGTCGAGCTCGCGCGGGTCGGGGTGCGCCTGCACTTCCTTCGCGAGCGCGATCAGGCGATTGGTCTCTCCCGCCATCGCTGACACCACCACTACGAGCTGGTGCCCGCCGGCCTTCCAGCGGGCGATGCGCCGGGCGACATTCTTGATGCGCTCGGTGCTGCCGACGGAGGTGCCGCCGTATTTCTGGATGATCAGGGCCATGGCCACGGCAGCCTGCCGGACATGGCGTTTCGCCAGGCTGCTAAAAAGTTGCGTATTCTAATTGATTTTGCGCGGAAAAACGAGGCGGTGCCCGGACGCAATGCAGCGCACCAACCATGCTTCCGGCATAGCCGGGGACGACGGCGGCGGAGACTGTGAACCTATTCGGGCGGCGCTGGTCAATTCATTCATCATTGGCAGATTTCCCCGGGCCCGCACATGAAACCGTTCGAACGCATCTCCAATCCCCGTGAAATCCGGCGCCGGCTGCGCCTGAACCAGCAGGAATTCTGGTCACGCGTGGGCGTGACCCAGAGCGGCGGCTCGCGTTACGAGAGCGGCCGCACCATGCCGAAGCCGGTGCGCGAGTTGCTGCGCCTGGTGCACATCGAAGGCATCGAGCTCTCCAAGGCCAAGGGCCAGGATTTCGAGGTGGTGTCCTACCTCAAGCAGGCGAACCCCCGGCTCTACTCCCGCCTGCGCAGAGCGGCACTCAAAAGAAACGGCCGGAAACGCTGAACATCCCCTTGGGGGGCAAGACTGTCCTGTTCGAAGGACTTCCGGCTGCGGAGCATCTGGCGACTGTCGTTGCTGGCGGAGGGTGAGGGATTCGAACCCCCGAGGGGCTTGCACCCCTAACGGTTTTCAAGACCGCCGCATTCAACCGCTCTGCCAACCCTCCGATCAGACGAGGCTACCGCGACCGGCGCCTATAATACACGCGTTATCAACCCCTTGGAACGAAGGAAAAACGACTAAGCCATTGAAACTTTTGGCGGCTTTAGGTAGTCTTACGCACAAGCGGATTTTTTATCTAGGAGAGGGAACCTATGCAACCCGAACTGCAACCGAATCCGGCCGGATATCGGGTCGGCACGCGCGAGATCACGCTCGACCAGCAGCGCGTTCTGCGCAATACCTATCTGCTGCTGGCGCTCACCATGGTGCCGACGGTGATCGGTGCTTTCGTCGGCATCAGCACCGGCGGCATCATCATGCAGTACCCCATCATCAGCTTCTTCGTCCTGCTGGGGGCGGTGATCGGTCTGCAATACGCGATCGTCGCCAATCGCAACAGCAGCCTCGGCGTCGTCCTGCTGCTCGGCATGACGTTCCTGCTCGGCTGGTGGCTGGGCCCGCTGCTCGCTGCGGCGCTGACGCTCAAGAACGGGCCGCAGTTGGTCGGCATCGCAGCCGCTGGAACCGGGGCGATCCTCTTCGTCATGGCCGGGATCGCGACCACGACGCGCAAGGACTTCAGCTTCATGGGCAAGTTCCTGTTCGTCGGCATGATCGTGCTGCTGCTTGCGCTCATCGCCAACATGTTCCTGCAGATCCCGGCTCTGGCGCTGACGGTTTCGGCTCTGGTGGTAGTGGTGTTCTCCCTGTTCCTGCTGCACGACGTCAGCCGCATCGTGAACGGGGGCGAGACCAACTACATCATGGCAACCACGGGCGTCTATCTCAGCCTGTTCAACATCTTCGCCAGCCTGCTGCAACTGCTGATGGCGCTCGCTGGCGAGCGCGATTGATCGGCCTCACAGCCGATCAATAAACAGGGGCGCTTCGGCGCCCCTGTTATTTCCCGTCGCTGTTCTTCTTCATCCGTCGCGCCCGAAGAGCGCGACGGATTCGACGTGCGAAGTGTGCGGGAACATGTTGACCACCCCTGCCGCGCGCAGCGCATAGCCGCGCGTGCGCACCAGCACCGCCGCGTCGCGGGCGAGCGTGGCCGGATTGCAGGATACATAGACGATTCTTCGCGGCGCATCCTCCCCCAGCGCCTTCACCAGTTCCACCGCTCCGTCGCGCGGCGGATCGAGCAGCATGCGGTCGAACCGGCCCAGCCCCGCCAGCCCGCCGCTGGCGGGGCTATGGAGATCCATCTCGATAAATCTCGCTGAGTCCGACAATCCATTCTCTTCGGCATTCGCCCGCGCGCGCCCGACCAGTTCGGCGCTGCCCTCGAACCCGGTTACCGAAGCGCCGCGCCGGGCGATCGCCAGCGCGAAGTTGCCGACGCCGCAGAACAGGTCGGCGACCCGCTCTCCCGGCTGCGGATCGAGCAACGCAAGGACGCGCCGTACCAGCACGCCGTTCACTGCATGGTTGACCTGGGTGAAATCGGTGGGCGCGAACCCGATCTTCAGATCGAACTCGGGCAACGTGTAGTACAGGTCGGCGTGCCGCGACGGGTGCAGCGGACAGGCCGACTCGGGCCCGCGCGGCTGCAGGTAAAGCCACAACCCGCGGCGCTCCGCAAACTCGCGCAGCAGCGCCAGGTCCGTGTCGCCGGGCGATTCCAGCACGCGAAACACCAGGACGTCGGCTTCATCTCCGACGGCGACCTCGATCTGCGGAATGCGGCTGCGGATCGAGAGCGCGTTGACAAGTTCGCGCAGGGGCCGCAACAGGTGCGAGATCCGCGGGGGCATGATTTCGCAGCTGTCCATGTCGGCGACGTAGCTGCTGCGCCGTTCGTGGAAGCCCACCAGCGCCCCGCCCTTTTTGGGCACGTGGCGCACCGTCAGCCGCGCGCGTTGGCGATAGCCCCACGCCGGGCCGTGGATCGCCGGCAGAATCTGTTCCGGGCGGATGCGGCCAATGTGCCACAGGCTGTCCTCGAGCACGCGCTGCTTGATCGCGACCTGCGCGCGGGGTTCGAGGTGCTGCAGGCTGCAGCCGCCGCAGCGCCCGAAGTACCGGCAGCGCGGAACGACGCGCTGCGCGCTCGGGTGCAGCACCTCCTCTAGCGTTGCGATCTCGTAGCTCGGCTTGCTGCGCCAGGTCGAGCAGGTGACGGTCTCGCCCGGCAGCGCGCCCTCGATGAAGACGGCCTTGCCGTCGCGGTGCGCGACGCCGCGCCCTTCCTGGTCTAACGACTCGATCAGCAAGGCCCTCTCGGGGTCACCCTCGAGATGATCGAGCCGTTTAACAGGAACCGGGGTGCCGGGCCCCAAGCGTTGATTCCCCTGGGAACCTCACGGATCACTGGTCCTGCAGCGCCAGGTCAACGAGCCGCTTGACCGCCGCATAGGGCTGAGCGCCCGAGAGCGGATACGTCCTGCCGCTTTTCGACACGATGATGCTCCAGGGCGTACCGCGT
>DAIDBG010000008.1 GCA_027310225.1 bacterium
CTCCAGCACCGCGCGGTCCGACCACCGCGCATTCGCCACGAAATGATGCAACGCCTGATGCTTGGCTCGCACGTTGAGCGGATCGGCCTCCGCCGCCAGCGGCTCCACGCTCTTACGCTTGAGCGGCAGCATCAGACCGCCGCAATAATCAGCCAGGCACTGGTTTCGAGTCGCGTAATCCAGTGCTTCGCCTAAATGCGCCATGTATCGATCGAATTCTGCGAGAACACGCTTGGCCATGAATTTGCACCCCGGTAGTGAGGATGCCGATATCATGGCATTAACTTTGACACAGTACAACTAGGCGGCTTTCGCGCGAGCCGCAAATTCAGTGCCCCGTTCCTCGTCCGGCGAATGCAGGGTCATGTTGGCTGACAGGCCGGCTTTCTTCGCGTGTTCGCCCCGCGCGCGGTTCGAGTACCATCCCGCGTAGCGCACCAGGTGCTCGTAGCGAAGAGTCATCTGACCCGCAGGAAGAGCGCGGCAAGGCCGTTACTGGGATAGATCGCGCGGCGCGGAGCATCGCCGGCGATCTCAAAGCGTTTCGTCCGTGAGAGCAGCTCCTCGAGCGCCACGCGCATCTCAAGCCTTGCCAGAGGGGCGCCCAGGCAGAGATGGATGCCTTGGCCCCAGACCAGACTGGCGCCCGAGCTGCGCTCGATCTTGACGGCATCAGGATCGTCGAACGCGCGCGGATCGCGATTGGCGGCGATCCACATCAGCGTCAGGTTCTCGCCCTTCGGAATGGTCCGGCCCTGAATCTGGACCTCCCGCGTCGTGGTGCGCCGGTTGGCGACGAGCGGATCGTCCACCCGCAGGATCTCCTCGATCGCCGCGGGAATGAGCGACGGATCGCTCCGCAGCCGATCCTGCAGTTCGGGCTTCTGGGCAAGATGCAAGGCCAGGATACCCAATCCGGCCGCGACGGTGCCATGCCCGGCCGTCCAGTTACGCAGGATGCTCACGATCTGGCCGTCGTCGAAGCGCTCGCCATCGACCTCGGTCCTCAGCAGTGCGTCTGTGGCATCGGCCGCATCGTCCGGTGAAGCGCGGTGCATATCCAGGTTGGCCTTGACGTGCTCCGAGAAGAGACTGGCCAGGGCCTTGCCCGCGGCCGGGTCCCTGCTGAAGGCCGCCTGCTGGCTGCCATGCGTCCAACCGCCGAGGCATTCCCACAGCTGCTCGGGCCAGTCGAGCAAAGCGCACAGCGTCTTCAGCGCAAAAGGCGTGGCGAAGGCACCGACGAATTCCGCCTCTCCAGCGGAGAGCATTGGTACAAGGAGGTTCGCGGCGATCTCGCGGGCGCGTGGCTCGAGCCTCGCCATCCGCTCCTGATCGAAGCTGGCGGCGAGCGCTTCGCGATATCGGCGGTGAACCGGCGGATCCATCCCATTCGGGATAGCCAGAAACTGCGACACATTGCTGTACGTCTCCGGATCGGCCAGAACGGCGGCGATGTCCTTGTGACGGAACAACGACCAGCCCAGGAATTCGCTGTGTGCGACCGGACATCGCTCCCGCATCTCGTCGTACGCTCGGCGTTGGTCCTCCAGGACCGATGCCTCCCGCGGATTCCAATTATCATGCCGCTTTTCGTTCATTCGAAGATAAACGGTTTATTGTGAAAAGTTTCACTCCACAACGCCCAGCCGCCCGTTGTGGCTGCCCATGTACCACAGCCGCCCGGAGGCGTCCACGATCATCTTGCGGATGCCGACGTTGGAGGAGGGCAGCTTCACCACCCGCATCTCGCCGGTCTTCGGATCGAGTCGCACCACGGTGTCGGTGTTGATCTCGTTCGCCCACACCATGCCGCCGCCGTCCACCGTGACGGCGTAGGGTCCGGCGTTGCCGCCGGGCAGATCGTACGTCTTGACGACCTTCATCGCCGCCGGGTCGAGCTTGGCGAGCCTGCCGTTGCCGTAGAGCGTCACCCACAGCATGCCGTCGGGCGCGGCCGCGACGCGGCGCGGGCGCGAGCCGCGCCCCATGTCCACTTCGCTCATCTGCCCGGTCCTGGGATCGAGCTTGCCCATCTTGTTGTCGCCCATGCGGCAGAACCAGACGTTGCCCGCCTTGTCGAGCGCGATGCCGTACGGCCCGCCCGAGGTCGGGTATTCCCTGATCGCGCCGGTTTTCGTGTCGAGGCTCGCCACCTTGTTCCCGCTTTGCATCGTGAACCAGATCGTGCTCTGGTCATCGGTGATCACCAGCGTGTGCGGTCCGCCGCCGCCGGAGGGGGTCTTGAATTCCCTGAACTCCCCGGTCCGGGGATCGAGCCGGCCGATGGTGCCGTTGCCGTTGCCGGTGGTCCACGCGATCCCGCTCTTGTCCACCAGCACCCCGTGCGGCCGGTGGCCCGGCGCCAGGTCCCATTCCTTGAAGGCCTGGGTCTTCGGATCGAAGCGCGCGACCTTGTTGCCGCTCATCACCGAGATGAAGATGCTGCCGTCCGGCGCCGGCGCGGGATCGCGCGCGAAGCGCGGGGTCGGCACCGGCCATTCGGTGACCTTGCCCGCGAGTGTGGGTCGGGCGCCCGGCGCGATGCCGTAGTTGGAGCCCCCCGCGAGCGCCGCGAGCGGGACCAGGGACAGGAGCCAGACAAATGCTTTCATCGCTATCGCTCCAGTTCAATGGACAGGATTAGCAAGATTCAGACGACAAATTCTGCTCTTGGTTAGACCCTGTAAATCTTGTGAATCCTGTCCATTTCTCGTATTTGAGCATCGGCGTCTATCGGCGTTCATCCCGTTCCAATGTTCGTCTCCCGGGCATGTCGCGGACCGAAAGCGTGAGAATCTAGCGGAGGTCATTGGAACGGGATTCATCGGCGGCTACCTGCCTTTCCACCGCGGCTTGCGCTTCTCCGCGAACGCCGCCACGCCCTCCTGCCCGTCCTCGCTCCGGAGGTTCTCCAGCATCGCGGCTGTCGCCGTGCGGTAGGCCTGGGCCAGCGCCTCGTCGATCTGCGCGTAGAAGGCCCTCTTGCCCGCGGCGACGATCGCCGCCGATTTCGCCAGGATGGACTGCGCCAGCCCCTGGAGCTCGGCATCGAGCCGGTCCGCGGGGACCGCGCGGTTGACGAGCCCGTAGGCGAGGGCGGTCGCGGCGTCGATCGGCTCGCCGGTGAGCAGCATTTCCAGCGCGCGCTTGCGCGGGACGTTGCGCCCGAGCGCGACTCCGGGCGTGGAGCAGAACACTCCGTAGTTCACGCCGGAGGTCGCGAAACGGGCCTCCGCGCTTGCCACCGCGAGGTCGCACTGCGCGACGAGCTGGCAGCCGGCGGCGTAGGCGTGTCCGTGCACGCGCGCGATGACCGGCTGCGGCAGCCGCGTGAGCGCCGTCATCAGCCGGCCTGCGCGCTCGAATACCTCGGCGGTGAACTCCGCGTCGGCGCGCTCCCGGATCTCCTTGAGGTCATGGCCGGCGCAGAAGGCCTTGCCCGCGCCGGCGATCACCACTGCCCGGACCGAGTCGTCGCGGGCGATGGCGTCGAGCGCCGCCTGCAGCTCGGCGAGCAGCGCATGCGAGAGCGCGTTGTACTGGTCGGGGCGGTTGAGCGTGAGCGTCGCGACGCTGGCGGCGTCCGCGCGGAGCAGCACGTCGGCCTCGGCGCCCGTGGCGGCGAGATGGATGGCGGTCATGAGAGTCCCCGGTCCGTGTCCGCCATATGGTAGCGGATGATCAGGGCTCTTCGCCATCGAGGCCATGAGCCCGCCTGCGCGCGAAGTCGAGGAACGACTGTGCGGCGAACGAGAGTTGCTTGCCGACAGGATAGACGAAGTGCCAGTGCGATTCGAGCGGGAAGCCGTCCACGCCGAGCGGCGTGAGCGCAACGCGATCGCCCAGGTGACCGAGCGAGTGGCGGGAGAGGATCGCGACCCCGAGACCGGCGAGGATCGCTTCCATAATGGCTTCGTCGCTGCCCAGTTCCATTCGGATCCTTGGCGCGAGGCCGTACCGGGCGAACAGCCGTTCCGTCAGCAGGCGGGTTCCCGACCCAGGCTCGCGGATGAGCAGCGGTTCCTGCGCGAACCGTGACAGCGGGATTGCCTTTTCGCGCGCGAGCGCATGGTCGGCCCGCGCGAGCGCCACCAGGGGATTGGGGAGAATGCGCTGGGCGACAACTTCGCTGTCTTCGGGCGGGTTGGCGAGGAGGTAGAGGTCGTCGGCGTTTTCGGCGAGGCGCGCGAGCAGCTCCTGGCGACAGTTGACGTGCAGCGAGACTTCGACCTCCGGGTGCGCGTCCGCGAACACTGCGAGCA
>DAIDBG010000013.1 GCA_027310225.1 bacterium
CATTGTGCAGTACAAGACAGCGCTCGTTACCGGCGCCTCGTCAGGCATCGGCGAAGCCACGGCGGAACGCCTCGCGATGGCGGGCTACAAGGTCTACGGCACCAGCAGACGACCAGCCAAGGCGAACCAGCGATCGTTCGAGCTACTACCCCTCGACGTGACCAGCGATGAGTCCGTCGAAGCTACCGTCAGGGAAGTTCTGCGCCTGGAAGGCCGCATCGATCTGCTCGTGAACAACGCCGGCTTCGGTATCGCTCCGGGCGCAGCGGAAGAGAGCTCGATTGAACAGGCCCGGTCGATCTTCGAGACGAACTTCTTCGGGATCGTCCGGATGACTCGCGCCGTCGTACCCCACATGCGACGTCGAGGGGCTGGCCGCATCATCAACATCGGCTCCGTACTTGGCTTCCTGCCGATGCCGTACGCGGCGCTCTACGCCGCGACTAAGCACGCGGTCGAAGGCTATTCGGAGTCGCTCGACCATGAGCTGCGCACAATGGGGATCCGGGTCTCGGTCATCGAGCCCGCGAACACTAAGACAAAGTTCGACGCGAACTTGCTGGAACCCGACTCCAAGCTCGATGAGTATCGCGAGCCTCGTGCGGCCGTGGGCAAGAGACTGGCGGAGCTAATCGCGGATGCAGACGAGCCGGGCGTCGTGGCCGACGTCGTGCTCAAAGCGGCCAGCGCGGCTCGCCCAAAAATCCGATACGCAGCCGGTGGGCGCGCGAGCTTCCTGCAATTGCTTCGCACATTTGCGCCCGCCGGCATGGTGGACGCTGGCATTCGAAAGAATCTGCGGCTCGACGCGCTGACGGCGTCGCCGCCTCGCACCCCGGTCCTGGAAAAGTAGTCGATTCAGGAGAGAGCGATTTGGGCTACGGACGAGAAAGCCCTGAGGGTGGTTGCCTGAGGGTCGCGCGCGGCGGCGCCACCATCCGAGCGAAGGAGAAGACCATGAGCAAACGCAACATCATCCTCAGCTATCCGGTCCGCACCACGATCGGCGCTGAGTCTCTGCCCGCCACAGATGTCCTGTGCGCTTGATTGAGGAGAGATCGAACGTGAACCCCGTTTGTTTGGTGATAGGTGCCGGTGCGGGTATTGGTGGAAATGTCGCTCGACGCTTCGCGCAAGAGGGTTATCACGCTTGTCTGTGTCGTCGCAGTGACCTGGAAGGATTGAACAGATTGGTGGACGCGATCAAAAGCGACGGCGGTTCAGCAACGGGATTTCTCCTCAATGCCATCGAGGCAAACTCCATCGAAGGGCGAGTCGCCGCCGTCGAGGCCGACATTGGTCCCATCGAAGTCGTCGTTTACAACCTGGGTGCCCAGATTGGCGATAAGGCATTGAAGGACACATCGGCCAAGGCATTTGAAACAGGCTGGCGTCTGGGGACGTTCGGTCTGTTTCGCCTCGCATCGGCCGTATGCCCGCTGATGGAAGCGCGAGGTAAGGGAACAATCCTCGTGACCTCGTCGACAGCGGCAATGCGTGGGAACGGCGGTCAGCATTCTCATGCGGCTGCCATGGGAGGGCGACGAATGCTCTGCCAGACACTCAACGCGGAGTTCGCGTCGAAGGGAATCCACGTCGTACACATCGTCATCGACGGCGCCGTGGATGCGCCCGACACTTTGGGAAAGATGCTGGGGCCGGAAAGGTTCCAACAGCTGAGAGAAACCCGAGGCAACGAGCATGACGGACTCATGCTTCCCGCGCAGATCGCGCAGACCTACGTCCACCTCGCGCAACAGCACCGATCCACATGGACGCACGAAATAGACCTGCGCGCGTTCTCCGATCGAGCTTGGTGGAATCACTGAGGGTTCAACGACAGATGGGAGCCCGAAACATGACTCAACCCGACGAACGCGATGCTCAACCATCCGTACAAGACGTTGCACTCATCGTCGGGGGCGGCCTCGGCATCAGCTCAAGCTGCGCCAGGCTGTTCGCGAAAAACGGCATGCGTGTCGGTATCGCGGCCAGGAATCCGGACAAATCGGTCCTGCAGAATCTGGAGAAGACGCACGGCGTGCGTCGATACGCGTGCGATGCAAGCGAACCAGCGGCCGTGGAGCTGCTGTTCCGGAATGTTGTTCGAGACCTTGGGGCTCCCACGCTTGTCGTGCACAACATCGACGGCCGGGTTCCCGGCATTTTTCGCAAGGGGATAACCGAAGCCGACCCAGGCATGGCGCTCGACACGCTTCGGAACTCCGCGTTCAGCGCGTTCTTGGTAGGTCAGCAGGCAGCTCGACTCATGCGCGAAAACAAACTGAACGCCAACGGCGCGAAGGGAACGATCGTCTTCACGAACGCAAGCGCAGCGCTCAAAGGCTTCCCGTCGAGCGGTGCCTTTGCAATGGCATGTCATGCCAAATCCGGACTCGCACAGAGCATGGCAAGGGAACTGATGCCGCAGGGCATCCACGTAGCAAACGTGCCGATTGACGCCGCGATCGGCTGGACGCAGGAAGACGGCACCCGCGCGCACCGAGTGGCAGGAACGACCGTTGACGACAACATGGCGGACCCGGACTGCATCGCCGAAACCTATCTGCAGCTGCATCACCAGCATCGCTCGACCTGGGCGTTCGAAGTCGTTCTACGACCGTGGTCAGAGAAATGGTGAAGCGCTCGGTTGGCAGAAAGGGCAACCCAGTATCAGCTTCTAGTACTTTCGACCGTCACGAACACAGGGATGCAGGAATCGGAGAAGACAAATGAAGGCATTCGTCGTCGATCGCTATGCAAGCAGGGATGGCCTGCGGGCCGCCGAAATGCCGGAACCGGAGCTGCGCGAGGACGAGGTATTGGTCCAGGTCCACGCCGCTGGTGTCAATCCGCTGGATTCCAAGATCAGGAACGGAGAGTTCAAGCTCATCCTGCCCTACCGCCCGCCATTCATTCTGGGCCATGACGTGGCCGGGGTCGTGGTCCGGGTCGGGCCTCGGGTGCGGCAATTCAAGCCTGGCGACGAGGTCTTTGCGCGGCCGGACGACGATCGAATCGGTGCCTTCGCGGAATTCATCTCGATCAAGGAAGCTTCCCTGGCGAGTAAGCCAAAGAAGCTCACCATGGAAGAAGCGGCGTCCCTCCCCCTGGTCGGCTTGACCGCTTGGCAGGCGCTGATCGAAAAAGCAAACCTGAAAAAAGGGCAGAAAGTTCTCATCCACGCCGGCTCCGGCGGTGTGGGAACCATTGCAATCCAGCTGGCGAAGCATGTCGGGGCGTTCGTAGCTACCACGACGAGTACGGCCAATCTCGACTGGGTGAAACGCCTCGGCGCGGATGTTGTCATCGATTACAGCAAGGACGATTTCGCCACAATCCTCCGGGACTACGATGTGGTTTTGAATAGCCTCGGGGGAGAGGTACTCGAAAAATCACTCCAGGTGCTGAAACCTGGTGGCAAGCTCATCTCGATCTCCGGCCCACCGGATCCAGATTTTGCGAAAGACATGAAATCGTCCTGGATCCTGAGACAGGTCATGCGCCTGTTGAGCTATCGAATCAGGAAGAAAGCGAAACGTCATCGCGTGAGCTATTCATTTCTTTTCATGAGACCAAGCGGAGACCAGTTGCGCGAGATCGGCCGCCTCATCGATTCCGGGATAATTCGTCCAGTCGTGGAGCGGGTCTTTCCATTCGAATCGACCAACGAGGCCATGGCTTACGTCGAAAAAGGACGTGCAAAGGGCAAGGTCGTCGTCAAGGTGAAATAGATTCGGCGAACGAGCGGAGACGTTTCCGCGTGTGGAGCAAAGCCGGCTGAAGCTCGCCCGAGAACCGTTGTTTAGAGCGCGGCGAGCCGCTCGACCGTATCCGGAAAGCGTTTTACGAGACTGATGAGCAACGCCGCCTGCGCATTGGGCTTCGCCCGCCCCTGCTCCCAGTTCTCCAGAGTGCGTACGTTCGTGCGCAGATAAGCGGCAAACAGCCCCCTCGAGACTTTGAGGCGTTGGCGAACGCGCACCAGCTCCCGGGGCGTGACCTCGGGAGCGGGCTTGAACTCGACCGCATGCGTGCGAAGGGTGCGCCTTCCTTGCCGCGCTTGCGCGAGCGTCGACATGCCTTCCGTCAATTCGGCAAACAGATTGCGCTTGTGCGCACGAGCCCGCTTCGACCTTGTCGTTGTCATGTCGCTCTCCTTGCTTCCAACTCCGCCTTGAGCATCTCCTTCAACGCCTTGCGCTGCTTCGGCGTCAGATCCTCCATTTCGTCCTTGTCGTACAGCGTATACAGCCAGAACTGCATCCCCGCGCTCCACCAGTAATAGATCACGCGAAGCCCGCCGCGCTTGCCCTTGCCGCGCCGCCGGTCCGCAAACCGCAGCTTGCGCAGCCCGCCGGTTTCCTGGATGACCTCGCCGGCTTCGGGATTTCTCATCAATTCCTGCTGCAACCGCCCGAAAGCTTCATCGCCCAGGTAGTCGGCGCGATAACGCGCAAATGCGGGAAGCTCGACAAAAACGGCCTTCACTGCCGTATTATACGCAGCCTACGTATATACGCAAGTAGCGTACCCCTCACTCCCACTCGATGGTGGCGGGAGGCTTGCTCGAAATGTCGTAAACCACGCGGTTCACGCCGCCCACCTCGTTGATGATGCGGTTGGCGACCTTCGAGAGCAGGCTATGCGGCAGCTCGGCCCATTGCGCGGTCATGAAATCCTGCGTCTGCACCGCGCGCAGCGCCACCACGTGCTCGTAGGTGCGCCCGTCGCCCATTACCCCCACCGACTTCACGGGCAGGAACACCGCGAAGGCCTGCGCCGTCTTCTCATACCAGCCGGCTGCGCGCAGCTCGTCAATGAAGATCGCATCGGCGCGCCGCAGCAGGTCCGCGTAATCGGCCCTGACCTCGCCGAGTATGCGCACGCCGAGCCCAGGCCCGGGAAAGGGATGGCGGAACACCATGTCGTGCGGCAGCCCCAGCGCCAGTCCCAGCTCGCGCACTTCGTCCTTGAACAGCTCGCGCAGCGGTTCCAGGAGCTTCAGATGCAGCGTTTCGGGCAGCCCCCCGACGTTGTGGTGCGACTTGATGGTGTGCGCCTTTCCGGTCCTGGCGCCGGCCGACTCGATGACATCGGGATAGATTGTGCCCTGAGCGAGCCATTTCACCTTCGGCAGCCTGCCTGCCTCACGCTGGAACACCTCGACGAAGTGCCTGCCGATGATCCGTCTCTTCTCCTCGGGGTCGGCGGCACCCTTGAGCGCGGCGAAAAATTCTCCGCTCGCGTCCACGTGCAGCACTCTCACGTGCATGTGTTTCGCGAACGTCTCCATCACCTGCCGGGCCTCGTCGAGCCGCAGCAGCCCGTGGTCCACGAATACGCAGGTGAGCTGCTTGCCGATCGCGTGGTGAATGAGCGCCGCCGCGACCGAGGAGTCCACGCCTCCGGACAGCCCCAGCACGACCTCTTCCGATCCCACCTCCGAGCGGATGCGCCCGACCGCCTCCTCGATGTAACCGGGCATCCTCCAGTCGCCCGAGAGCCCGCAGACGCCGAGCACGAAGCGTTCGATGATCGCCTTTCCCTGCAGCGTGTGGGTGACCTCGGGGTGGAACTGCACGCCGTAGAAACGGCGCGAGTCGTCCGCCATGCCCGCGATCGGGGTCGAGGCATTGCCGGCGATCACCTTGAAGCCCGGCGGCAGCGCCGTGACCCTGTCGCCGTGGCTCATCCACACGTCGAGCAGGCTGTGGCCTTCGCCGTTCACGCGGTCCTGGATATCCTTCAGCAGCGCCGAATGGCCGTGTGCGCGCACCTCGGCATAGCCGAACTCGCGCACCCTGGATCTCTCGACGGCCCCGCCGAGCTGCGCCGCCATCGTCTGCATGCCGTAGCAGATGCCCAGCACCGGCACGCCGAGCCTGAACACCATGTCGGGCGCGCGCGGCGTCTCGTCTTCCGTCACGGACGCGGGCCCCCCCGAGAGGATGATGCCGCGCGGGTTGAACTCGCGGATGAAGTGGTCGCTGACGTCGAAGGGGTGCAGCTCGCAATAGACGTGCGTCTCGCGCACCCGGCGCGCGATGAGCTGCGAGTACTGCGCCCCGAAATCGAGGATGAGGACTTTCTCGTGCATTAGTGAAACATGAAATGTGAATAGTGAAACGCAGGCGTCAAGGCACGGTACCAACTTTTCACATTTCACGTTTCACTTATCACTCGACTCGGTAGTTGGGCGCCTCCTTGACGATCTGCACGTCGTGAACGTGGGATTCGCGCATGCCCGCCGCCGTGATCTCCACGAATTCCGCCCTCTCGTGCACCTCGTCAATGCTCGCGCATCCCAGGTAGCCCATGCTCGAGCTCAGGCCGCCCATGAGCTGGTGAACCAGCGGCGCGAGCTGGCCCTTGTACGGCACCCTTCCCTCCACGCCTTCCGGCACCAGCTTGTCGGTGTCCGGCTCCTCGTCCTGGAAGTAGCGGTCGGCCGCGCCTTGCTGCATGGCGGACAGGGACCCCATGCCCCGGTACGACTTGTAGGAGCGGCCCTGGAACAATTCGATCTCGCCGGGCGACTCTTCCGTGCCCGCAAAAAGGCTGCCGATCATCACGGCATGGGCACCGGCGGCGACGGCTTTCGCGACGTCACCGGAATAACGTATGCCGCCGTCGGCGATCAGCGGAACACCGCTCCTGGCGAGCCCCTTGACGACGTTGGCAATCGCGCTGATTTGCGGCACGCCGATGCCGGCAACGACCCGCGTCGTGCAGATGGAGCCTGGGCCGATGCCGACCTTGACGCCGTCCGCGCCGTGGTCCACCAGCGCTTTTGCGGCATTGGCGGTCGCGATGTTGCCCCCGATGACCTGGGTCCTGGGAAAATTGCGCTTGATCCATTTCACGCGGTCCAGCACGTTTTTCGAGTGCCCGTGCGCGGTATCCACCACGATCACGTCCACGCCGGCCTCAACCAGCGCCTCGGCCCGCTCCTCGGTGCCCTCGCCCACCCCGATCGCAGCGCCGACCCGCAGCCGCCCGTGGCGGTCCTTGCACGCGTGGGGATGCTCGGTGGATTTCAGGATGTCCTTCACGGTAACCAAGCCGCGCAGCTCGAATTTCTTGTTCACGACCAGCACGCGTTCCAGGCGGTACTTGTGCATGAGCGCCAGCGCTTCCTCGCGGGTTGCGCCCTCCCGCACCGTCACCAGCCGATCGCGTGGCGTCATGATGTTCTTGATCGGCTGGTCGAGCTGGTTCTCGAAGCGCAGATCGCGGTTGGTGACGATGCCCACCACGCGCCCGGCAGCGTTGATCACCGGAAGCCCCGAGATCCTGTGCTGCTGCGTGAGGTTCAGCACTTCGCGCACCCTCATGTCGGGCGTGATGGTGATCGGATCCTTGACGATGCCGCTCTCGAACCGCTTCACCTTGGTCACTTCCGCGGCTTGCGCCTTGGGCGGCATGTTCTTGTGGACGATGCCGATGCCGCCTTCCTGCGCGATGGCGATCGCGAGCCGGGACTCGGTGACGGTGTCCATCGCCGCCGAGACGAGCGGAATATTGAGGGCGATGCCGCGGGTGAGCCTGGTCTTGAGGCTGACTTCGCGGGGCAGGACGGTGGAGTGGGCGGGGATCAGCAGAACATCGTCGAAGGTGAGGGCTTTCTGCACCACACGCATGTTTGTGACCCTTCGCAAAAGCCACATTATACGCATGCGGCCGTCAACGGTAAACGAAAAGCGGGCGTTAATTAATTGACGTAATGGAATAAAATCGTTATGTTGAATTGCTGCCGCGAATCGCGGCTTGTCTGGCGCGAGCAGGAACGGAGATCACGTGAAAACGATACTCGGGTTGCTCATGATGGCGGTTTCGGTCGGGGCTTATGGCCAGCTCGTGAAGTGCATCGGCAACGACGGGAAAGTGGAGTACGCGAGCCAGTGTCCGCCCGGCACGAAGGAAGTGAAAACGGGGATCAAGAACGTTCCCTCGGCGGCGCCCGCTCCCTCCCAGCAGAAATCGCTCGCCGAGAGCGAGGCGGAATTCCGCAAGCGCCAGATGGAGCAGCAGGCCGCGAGCAACAAGCAGGCTGAGGAAGCCAAGGAAGCCGAAAACCGCAAGGTGAACTGCGACATCGCGCGCTCTTCCCTGCAGGCGCTCGAGTCCGGGCAGCGGATTTTCAAGACCGACCCCAATACCGGCGAGCGCATCTATTTCGACGACAACGAGCGCGCCCGGGCGGTTACCGACGCGCGCCGCTCGGTTGACAGCTGGTGCAAGTAGCGCCGGCGCCGTTACCCGCGCTCCACCCGGCGCCGGCGCGCATCTTTCGGGTCCGCGCGCAGCGGCCGGTAGATCTCCACGCGGTCACCATCGTGCAACGGCGCGTCCAGCCGCGCCACCCTGCCGTGGATGCCCACCCGGCCGCGTGCGAGGCTGATACCCGGAAAACGCCGCAGGATGCCGGAGCGCTCGACGGCCTGCCTGACGGTGGCGCCTTCCTCCATTTCCAGCGCAAGCAGGACTTGCTCGCCGTGAAGGGCGAAAACAACCTCGACGCGAAGCCGAGTTTCTTCGTTCACGGTTCGCCGTTCACCGTTCACCGTCTCCCCGACCATAGATCCGCTCGGCACGCTTGACGAACGCTTCCAGCAACGTGTTCGCGATGTAATTGAACACCGGCCCCACCAGCTTCTCGAGGACCCGGCCCGCGAACTCGTAATGCAGGGTGACCTCGACCTTGCAGCCGCGGTCGGCCAGCGCGGTAAAGCGCCAGTACCCGTCGAGCCTGCGAAACGGGCCCTCGATCAGGCGTATCGTCATTTCGTGGGGGACGCGCTTCACGTTTTCTGTGGTGAAGCTTTGCTTGATGCCGCGGTAATTGATGCGGATGGTTGCCCGCGTCTTCGTTTCGTCTCGGTGATCCACGCTCGTCCCTCCGCACCAGGGAAGAAACTCGGGATAATGCTCGACATCATCCACCAGCGCGAACATCTGTTCCGCCGAATAGGCGACGAGCACCGAACGGTTGACTTCGGACATCGGACATCACCCTCGCGCGGCGGCCGGCACCGGGGCGCGGAAGTCTGCCCGCAGCCGCTGGTAGAATAGACGCGCCCCCCGGTCCCCGCTTACATGAGCATCGCAGAAAACAGGAAGGCCTTCCACGACTATTTTATCGAGCAGCGGTTCGAGGCCGGCATCGCGCTCGAAGGCTGGGAGGTCAAGGCGATCCGGGCGGGCCGGGTGCAGATCAAGGAAGCCTACGTGACCGTGCGCAACGGCGAGCTCCACCTGATCGGCTGCCACA
>DAIDBG010000024.1 GCA_027310225.1 bacterium
CTGCTGTCCGGGGAGGCTGGGGTCTTCGACGAGGCCGAGATGCTGCTGCTGACGGAGTTGCGGGACGATGTCTCTTTCGCGCTCGATCACATCGACCAGGCCGAACGTCTGAAGTATCTCGCTTACTATGACGCGCTGACGGGTCTCGCCAGTTGCACCTTACTGGTGGAGCGACTCGCGCAGCACATCCGCAGTCTCGCTGATCAGCAGCTATTTGCGGTCGCCATCATTGACATCGTCGATCTACTTTCGATCAACGAGACCCTGGGCCGGGCTGGGGGCGACCAGCTGCTGCGCGAGTTCGGCGCACGGCTAGCCTCAATAATTCGCGACCGCGCGCGAATCTCTGAAAAGCAAAAGCCCCCTTTGTGATAGAAATGGCTTTACTACAAGCACTTCCGTCACTCGAGAGGCTTTTGCGTGAACGACGATACCACACGACAGTCTGTGCTGTTTCCGTCTTTGTTTCAGCGGCCGCTGCGGGCGCAGTTCGATGAGCAACATGGCAGCTCCGATGGCGGGGCGATCCTGCTGAAGGCCTGCGATGCGAGGCTGGGCGTGAGCCGGGCGCTGGCGGCGTGCCTGGTGGATCGACGGCAGGCGGGGAAGGTCGAGCACACGGTGCGGGACCTGGTGCGGCAGCGGCTGTTTGGCATTGCCTGTGGCTATGCCGATGGCAACGATGCTGCGCGCCTTGCTGATGACCCGATCCACAAGCTGCTGCTCGAGCGCGATGCCATCACGGGGGCGATGCTGGCGAGCCAGCCGACGCTGTCGCGCTTTGAGAACGCGGCGCGTCGCTCGGAACTGTATCGGATGGGCGAGGCGCTGGCCGAGACCGTCATCGAGCGGCACCGGCGGCGCCTCGGTCGGCGCTGCCGGCACGTCACGATCGATCTGGACCCGACTGACGATCCCACGCACGGGGCGCAGCAGCTGAGCTTCTTCAACGGCCATTACGACACCTGGTGCTACCTGCCGGTGGCGGGCTTTGTCACCTTCAACCACGAGCCCGAGCAGTACCTCGTGAGCTACGTGCTGCGGCCGGGCAATGCCCCGGCCACCCGAGGAGCAATCGGGATCCTGCGCCGGCTCCTGGAGCGACTCCGGAAAGCGTTCCCGCGTGCGCGGGTCCTCGTGCGCCTCGATGGGGGCTTTGCCAGCGGGGAGGTCTTCGAGTTCCTCGAGGCCGAGGGCTGCGACTATGTCGTGGCGATGGCCAAAAACAAGCGCCTGGCGCGGCGTGCCGCACGGCTGATGGGCACCGCCCGTCGCCTCTCGCGCCGCTCGGGCAAAACTGCCCACGTCTACGGCCAGACCCGCTACGCCGCCCGGCGCTGGAAGGTCCAACGGCGCGTGATCATCAAGGCCGAGGTCGTGCGCCATCCCGGGCGGGAGCCGAAGATGAACCCGCGCTTCGTGGTCACGAACCTCAAGGGCGCACCGCGCCGACTGTACGAGCGCGTCTACTGCGCCCGCGGAGATGTCGAAAACAGGATAAAAGAGCTGCACCACGGGCTCGAGATCGATCGGACCAGCTGCCCGCGCTTCCTCGCTAACCAGTTCCGGGTGCTCTTGACCGCCGCGGCCTACGTGCTGATGCAGGAGCTGCGCCGGCGCGCCGCCGGAACGAGCCTCGCCCGTGCTCAGGTCTGGACGCTGCGCGAGCGGCTCTTGAAGCTCGGCGCACGCCTCGAGCGCTCCGTGCGACGCATCGTGCTGCATCTGCCCGCCAGCGCCGGCTGGCAGAACGAGTGGCGCCGGATCGCGCTCTCCCTCGGCGCCGTTCCTGCGTAGCGGTCCACCTGCGCAGATCTCCGTCCAACTTGCCCTGCGGCGATCGCCGCGGACGACGGCTGTCCGCAACCGAGCATCGGCGCACCACGGCCGCATCCACACGCCCGCTCGACCGCCACGAGCCGGCAGCAAACCACAACATCTTGTACGCTCCCGGCTCAATGCGCTCCCGAACCCGACTGCCGCTCATCCAGCGCGCGCGTCATGAATAAGGCAGGCTAGAGGCGAGCCGTGCGCAGAAGCAACATCGCCAGCTCGCCACGGGCACAGGGCCCGGCCTGGTGCGGCACGAGGATCCCGTGGCGCTCCCGGCGCTGCCGGCACGCGCTGCGCTGCCGATGCGAGCCGAGCCCTTGCGGTACGTCGGGTCGCGTGAGCCGGCCGCGCGGACCGCGGTGCGCCGTCTGCGCCCGCTGCTCGAGCGTCGGGCCGAATAAGGGATTTAAGGACAAAAAACCGCGGCGCACGTCCGGGAGG
>DAIDBG010000045.1 GCA_027310225.1 bacterium
GCCTCATCGAGCGGCAGCCCGACGACAGCTCACGCGAGGAAATCGTGCGTGAACTTGCTTTTCACGTCATGGTTGAACGCGGCTTGGCCGACTCGGATGCGAAACGAGTGATCTCGAACGAGGACATGGGGCGGCGCATCCGCTCATGGCAGAGATAACGTGGACCGCCGAAGCCCAGCGCTGGCTCGAGGATATCTTCGAGCACATCGCCGCCGATAATCCGCAAGCCGCGGGGCGCACCGTCCAAGGTATCTACGATCGGGCGCAGGATCTCGCATCCTTCCCCGAGATCGGCCATCGTTATCTGGCCTCTTCTCGCCATGTTCGCATCTTGCTCTACGGGCATTACCGCATCGCCTATCTGGTCAAGGACGATGGGAACATCGATATCCTCGGTGTCTTTCATGGCTCGTTGGATATCACGCGATATCAGCTTTGAATGGCACATAACCACCGACTGCAGCCGACGCGGAAAGCGCGCGGCTGATTCGGAACGTGTGTCGTCAAGAGTTCAAGATCAAGCAGGTGCTTCCTGATTCCGACGCCGCGAGGCATCGGCAGCTCCGCGTGATCGATAAGTCCGGAGATGACTATTTGTATCCGGCAGCTTACTCCGCGCCGATCGAGCTTCCCCAGCCGGTGCGCAAGGCAGTACTGGCTTCCGTCTAACCCCTATGAGGCCCCGGCGCGTCATTGCGAACGTTAACGCGGTTGCCGTCGTCGAATCCCTGATGCGGATTGCCGCTTCCCCGCCGGGCTGGTCGCAGGCGCTCGCCGAGTTCGCGCAGGCGCCGACATGGGAAGGCTGGAGCGAGCCGATGCGCTTCGTGCCGCCCGAGTACGCCTACCAAAGGATGCGAGATACGGTTCGCCGCCTCAGAAAACTCGGTGTGGACGGTGACCGCCTTTTCCAGTACGCGAGTCCATAGCGTACGAAAACGAGTGTTCAGCTTTTGCGCTCCTCCGCGTCCTCCCCGTTGGAAGCCGCGCCTCTGACGGGGTCCTCCGCGGTGAGCGGTTTCGTGCGCCGCATGGTTCCGGCGACTATCCGGTAATCGAACAGCCGGCACTCGAGCGCGCCGTTGTAGAGCGGCGTGCGCCGCGAAGCCTTGAGGCCGAGCAGCTTCGGCAGCCGCAGGTCGGCCGAGAGAATATAAGCGGTCCAGCCGGCGTAGCGTTGCTTGAGGGCATCGCCAAGCCTGGGATAAAAGGCCGCGAGCTGGTCCTTCTCGCCCACCCGCTCGCCGTAGGGTGGGTTCATCACCACGATGCCGGACGGCTGCGGCGGACCGCCGTCGAGGACGTCCATCTGCTTCAGCTGCACGGCCGCCTCGATCCCGGCGGCCGCCAGGTTGGCGCGCGCGAAGCCGAGCGCCGTCCCCGACTTGTCGCGGCCGTAGAGCGGCAACGGCACGGCGGGGCGGCGCCGCGACTTCGCCTTCTCGCGCAACGAGCGCCAGAGCTTTTCGTCATGGCTCTCGAGCTTCTCGAATCCGAACGCGCGGCCCACGCCCGGCGCAGCGTCGAGCGCCATCATCGCCGCCTCCACCAGGAAGGTGCCGCTGCCGCACATCGGGTCGAGCAGCGGTGTCGGCGGGAGCCAGCCCGCAAGCTTCAGGATACCCGCGGCAAGGTTTTCCCTTAATGGCGCCTCGCCACCAGCGAGGCGCCATCCGCGCTTGAACAGCGCCTCGCCCGAGGTGTCGAGGTAGAAGGTCGCCTCCTCGCGGGTGAGGAAGACGTGGATGCGGACATCGGGAGACTCGGTGTCCACGTCGGGGCGTTTTCCGCGCGCCGCGCGGAAAACGTCGCACACGGCGTCCTTCACGCGCAGGGTGACGAAGTCCAGGCTCTTGAGCGAGGACTTGATCGCGGAGACGTTGACGCGGATGGTGCGGCGCACGTCGAAGAGACGCGGCCACGCCAGCGCGCGCGCGGCCTCGAAGACGTCGTGCTCGCTGCGGTACGGGGCGTGCCCCACCCGCCACAGCACACGGCTCGCGACGCGGCTCTCGAGATTGGCGGAGTAGCGCAGGGCGAGACCGCCGCCGAACGACACTCCGCCGTCAACCGCACCGACATCGCGGGCACCCAGCGCCGCGAGCTCTCCCGCCAGCACCGGCTCGAGCCCGCGCGGGCAAGTGGCGAAGTATTTTTCCATGAAGAAATGACTCGTTTCTCGTCGCTCGTTACTCGTTGTCAACCCACCGAGTGCCGATCCGTTCTTCTTGACGAGATGAGGGATCTGTCATGAAGAAACTCCAATAACGAGAAACGAATCACTCCTTCTCAGATCTTGGCGCGCCTGACCGGGTTACTGAGCACACCGATGTCCTTCTGGACGATCTCGACCACGTCGCCATCCTTGAGGTCCGGCTCGGTTGCCCCGTCGGTGCCGAGCCACACCACGTCCCCCGGCTGCAGCGTCATGTATTTCGAGATCTGCGCGATGTAGTGCTGCGCCGAGAACAGCATCTTGCCGGTGTCGTACTCGGAGGCGGTCGCGCCGTTGACCTTGATGGTGACCGTCAGCTTCATGGGATCGAGCCCGGTGGCGATGAACGGTCCCATCGGCTTGAAGGTGTCGCAGTTCTTGGCGCGCCACAGCGTGCGGTCCTGCTTCTGCCAGGTGCGCTCGCTTACGTCGTTGCCGAGCGTGTAGCCGAGGACGCAGGAGAGCGCGTCCCTCTCCGGAAGATTGCGCGCCTTCCTGCCGATCACCGCGACGAGCTCGCCCTCGAACTCGACCGGCCCCGGCGAGTCGTCGGGGATGACGATCGTTTCATTCGTCGCGATCAGCGCGTTGTTCGCGCGGTAGCCGATGTCCGCCTTCTCCGGCACTTTGCGGTTGCCGCCGGTGCGCTTGTTCGCCCACTCGATGTGCGCAGCGTAGTTGAGTCCCGCGCAGTAGAAGGTCGGCGGCACGCAGGGAACGAGCACCTTGAGCGATCCCAGGGCGTGCTTTTTCACGGTGGCCTGGTAGCGGTCGAAAGGCGAGCCCTCGAGCTCGGTCACCTGCTCGCCCTCGACGATGCCGTAAAAGATGCGCCCTTTCTGCTCGAAACGGCCGAATTTCATGGTTTTCCCTTCGGGGTTGGCGATGAGTAATGGGTTATGCGCGGACAACACGGCTGCTGTTACGCACCCCCGTCACGGAGCTTTCAGCGGCGCGACGACCTCGAACTCCAGCCGCACGCTGCGGTTGCGGTTCTCGCGCAGGCCCGCCACCCGCGCTTCGAGCGCCGCGCCGCGGTCCATCTGGCGCGCGACCGCGGCGTTGTCGCGGCGCGGCAGATAGCCGAGCTTCACGCCGCGCCATTCGACGCGGATCGCGCCCGCATCATAAGGGTTGTCAGGCTCGCGCACCAGTTCGAGCCGGTCGCCCACCTTCATGTCCTGCCATACCTGTCTCGCTTCATAGTAGCGGAACCCGGCGAGCGGCGAGCGCTGCACGACGATGAGCGCCTCCGCTGCCCATACCGCGGAGGCCGACAATACGGCTGCGAGGCCGATGGCAAGGCGCGCCCTCACGTTCCTGTACCTTTAGTTTGTCGGCTTGGGAGCTTGCGAGACCAAGCCCGACAGACTCCCAAGCCGACAAGCTCCTAAAACGGCTTGACCACCGCCAGGATGACAGCGGCAATCAGGATGACGGTGGGAACTTCGTTGAACCAGCGGTACCAGACATGGCTCCTGCTGTTGCGGCCGTGCCCGAAGTCGTCGAGGAGCTTGCCGCACCACAGGTGGTAGGCGATGAGGACGGCGACCAGCGCGAGCTTGGCGTGGAGCCACCCGCCGGTGACGCCGTATCCGAGCCATAGCCACAGGCCGGAGACGAGGGTGAGCACGCCCCCGGGGGCCATGATGCCGTAGTAGAGCTTGCGTTCCATCACCTTGAAGCGCTCGCAGCTCGCCGCGTCCTCGCTCATCGCGTGATAGACGAAAAGCCGCGGCAGATAGAACAGGCCCGCGAACCAGGTCACCATGAAAATGATGTGGAAGGCTTTGATCCAGAGCATGTGAAGCGCTTACTGTAGCAGCCGGCGCCGCGTCAGCACCAGTGCGATGTAGATGCTCGCCACCGCGTAAGCGGCAAGCACGGCGAGGTGCAACGCCGCGCCGGCGGGCAGCGCGCCGCTCATGAGCGGACGCACGAGCTCGACCGCGTGGGTAAGGGGCAGCGCCTGCGCAAAGGCCTGGAACGGCGCGGGGAGCTGCGAGAGCGGGAAAAACACGCCGCTTACCAGCATCATGGGCGTCACCACGAGCGTGAAGTAGTACAGGAAGAAGTCATAGCTGGGGGAAAGCGCCGTCATGACGAGGCCGAGACCGGCAAACGCGAGACCGGTGAGGAACACGACCGGCAGCACCCAAAGCGCGGCCAGGGAATGCGTGAGCCCCAGTGCCCACGCGACCAGCAGCACCGCCAGGCCGGAAAGGAAGCTCTTGCTCGCCGCCCACATCGCCTCGCCGAGCACCACGTCATCGAGCGTCACCGGCGCATTCATGATCGCGTCCCACGTCTTCTGCACATGCATGCGCTAAAAGCCCGAGTACATCGCCTCGAACGACGCGCTCATCATGGTGCTCGAGCACACGATGCCGGCGGCGAGGAACGCGATATAGGGCATGCCGCCCACTTCCGACAGCAGCGCGCCCAGCCCGTAGCCCAGCCCCAGCAGGTAGAGCAGGGGATCGGCGAGGTTGCCGAGCATGGAGGGGGCCGCGAGCTTGCGCCATACCAGGGAGTTGCGGCGCCACACGTGGAGGTGGCGCAGGCTGAACGCCGGGAGGGACAGGTGCTTGGCGGTCATATCAGATCCTCGTTTTTGCCATTCAAGAAGTGATTCGTTCCTCGTCTTTCGTTCCTCGTTTTTCGTGTCTCGTAGCTTGCTACGCTTGATTCGTAACGACTCCCGGCGAGCCGCCGGTCACGAGGGGCGAGTGACGGGCAACGAGCAACGAGAAACGAGAAACGAGAAACGAGAAACGAGCCACCCCTTGAGCTAATCACGAAGCTCACGCCCCGTCAGCTTGAGAAAGACATCCTCTAGATTGGCGGGGCGGTGCAGGTAGCGCAGGTCCTGCCGCCGGTCGAGGTGATGCACCAGCGGGTCGGCATCGTGCGTGTAGCAGAACACGCTCTCGCCCGACTTTTCGCAGCGTTCGCTGTGCAACTGCCCGAATTCGCGCGCCCAGCGCCCGGCGCCATCGCCGAAGACCTCCACCACCTGCGGCTCGATGTGTTTCGCGATCAGCTCGCGCGGCGCGCCACGCTCGATGATGCGCCCGCTGTCCATGATCGCGAGCCGGTGGCAGAGCCGCTCCGCCTCGTCCATGAAGTGGGTCGTGAGGAAGATGGT
>DAIDBG010000061.1 GCA_027310225.1 bacterium
TCGCGGCTTCGGGTGGTGAGTGCGCGTTGAGCAGCGGCGTCTCCGTCGGCTCGAACGCGCACAGCCGCAACGGCTGGGGCGCCAGCGCCCCAGTCCGGACTCCGGCGGTAAATAGTTGACCGAATTACTAAGGCATCGTAAGCTGCGAGCCCCTCCTTCTTGAAATTCAAGGGATGTTCGCCCGTCTGAAAGAGGAAATCGCTGTCGTGTTCGAGCGCGACCCCGCGGCGCGTACCGCCTGGGAGGTGATCACTTGCTATCCCGGTTTTCACGCGCTGCTGTTTCACCGTCTTGCCCACCGGTTGTGGAGAGCCGGGCTGAAGTGGCTGGCGCGCTTCGTTTCCCACGTTGGGCGCTGGCTGACCGGCATCGAGATCCACCCGGGCGCCGCGATCGGCCGGCGCTTCTTCATTGATCACGGCATGGGCGTGGTGATCGGCGAAACCGCTGAAATCGGGGATGACTGCACGCTCTATCACGGCGTGACGCTGGGCGGCACTTCATGGAACAAGGGCAAGCGCCACCCGACGCTGGGCAACGGCGTGGTGGTGGGGGCGGGCGCGAAAATCCTGGGGCCGATCGTAATCGGCGACGGCGCACGGATCGGCTCCAACGCGGTGGTGGTGAAGGAGGTGCCGCCCGGCGCAACCGCGATCGGTATCCCTGCGCGTGTCATCGAAATGCACGACGCCGCACAGAGCGGGCGCTTCGCGGCCTACGCAGTGGTGAAAGACCTCAACGATCCTCTGGCGAAGGCCGTGCACGAGCTGATTGACCATTGTGTCGAGAACGACAAGCGCATGGACCAGATTCTCGTCGAGTTGAGGCGCCTAGGCGGCAAGGTCGAGGAGCAGCAGGCTGCGCATCTCGACGGGAACCACCTGAATAAAATGGTTGACTAAATTACTCGGGAAACGTATAGTTGAGCAAAATACTATTGTATAGGATATCGTATAGCTGTTTGATTTGAAGTTATTTTTTTATGGTGGCCCATGAGACTGACGACAAAAGGGCGGTTTGCGGTTACGGCAATGATAGACCTCGCGCTGCACCACGGCAGCGGACCAGTGACGCTCGCCGAGATCAGCGGGCGGCAGAAAATCTCGCTCTCGTATCTGGAGCAGCTCTTCGGCAAGCTGCGCCGCCATCGCCTGGTCGAGAGCGTGCGCGGCCCCGGCGGCGGCTACTGCCTGGCGAAGGACCTCGGCGAGCTGTCGGTGGCGGACATCATCGTGGCGGTGGACGAGCCGATTGACGCCACGCAGTGCGGTGGCAAGAAAAACTGCCTCGACGATCAGAAATGCCTGACCCACGACCTGTGGGAGGCGCTCAACGAGCGCATCTTCGACTATCTGCAGTCGGTGAGCCTGCGCCAGCTGGTGGAAAAACAGAAGGCGAGGGAGGCAGCTCAGGAGCCAGGCGTCGCCCAGGTGCGCGACATGCGCGAGACGGCGGGCAAGCGTTCCCCCCTGGTGCCGGTGTAGCCCGGCCGACGCCGCTTTCCGGTGCAAGCGATGGAACACGTTTACTTCGACCACAACGCGACCACGCCGCTCGACGACAAGGTCCTCGAAGCGATGCTGCCGTATCTGCGCGGGCGCTATGGCAACGCCTCGAGCCGGCACGAGCTCGGCACCCTGTCGCGCAAGGCGGTGGACCTCGCGCGCCAGCAGGTCGCGGCGCTCGTCAACGTGCAGCCCTCCCAGGTGATCTTCGTCTCCGGTGGCACCGAAGCGAACAACCTGTTCGTCAAGGGCGCGGCTTCCTACCTCAAGCCGGCGCAGGTCGCGGTCAGCGCGATCGAGCATCCCTGTGTCGCAAAACCGGCCCAGGATCTCGCGCGCCAGGGCTGGAAGCTGAGAAAGCTCGCGGTGACGCGCGAGGGCCAGATCAATCTCGCCGACGTGGACGAGGCGTTGAAGGAGCCGACGGGGATCGTTTCGGTGATGCTCGCGAACAACGAAACGGGCGTTATCCAGGAAGTCGCGGCGGTCGCCGAGCGGGCGCGCCGGGCGCGGGCCTGGATGCACACCGATGCCGTACAGGCACTCGGCAAGATCCCGGTGGACTTCGCAGCGCTCAACGTGCACGCGATGACCGTCTCGGCGCACAAGCTGTACGGGCCGAAGGGCGCGGGGGCGCTCGTCATGGACAAACGGCTGCAGCTCCGGCCCATCATCCACGGCGGCGGCCACGAGCAGGGGCTGCGTTCCGGCACCGAGAATGTGCCGGCCATCGTCGGCTTCGGCGCGGCGTGCGGGCTCGCGGCGGACCGCATGGCGGAACTCGGCCCGCGGCTCGAGAAGCTGCGCGCGCGGCTGGAGCAGGGGTTGCACGAACTCGGCGCGGTAATCTTCGGCGAGCGTGCGCCGCGCGTTCCCAACACCTCGTACTTCGCCTTCAAGGGGATTGTCGGCGAGACGCTGGTGATCGAGCTCGACAAGGCAGGATACGCGGTTGCGCCCGGCGCGGCGTGCTCGAGCGCGAATCCCGAGCCCTCCGCAACGCTGATCGCGATGGGCGTGGAGCCGGAGCTTGCGCGCGGTGCGGTGCGGTTCTCCCTCGGCGCGGGAAATTCGATGCCGCAGATAGAGGAATTCCTGAAAGCTCTCAAGAGCGTCGTTACGCGCTTGAGGAGCTTGACCGCTATCGCGGTGTAATGAATGGAACCGCAGATGAACGTCGAATTGAATCCGCTCTTATCGGCATTAGTCGGCGGTTAATTGCTTTTTTGAGGCTTCCATGGCGATACAACTGACGGAAAATGCGGCGAAGCAGATCAAGGCCGGGCTTGCCAGGCGCGGACGCGGCATCGGGCTGCGCGTGGGCGTGAAGAAGGTGGGCTGTTCCGGATGGGCCTACACCTACGACTATGCGGACGAGGTGCGGGCCGGCGACCGCCTGTTCGAAGTCCGCGACACCAAGGTAGTGGTGGACGCCAAGAGCCTGGAATTCATTGATGGCTCGACCCTGGATTTCGTGAAAGAGGGGTTGAAGCAGGCGTTCAAGTTCCACAATCCCAACGTGGACGCGACCTGCGGCTGCGGCGAGTCCTTCAGCGTCAAGGAAAAGGCATAACCGCCAAGAAAGGCAGAGTCGAAATTGAACCGCCAAGACCGCCAAGCACGCCAAGAGAAACGAGGCCGAACGGACGGCAGCAACGTGCAGGAATTGGACGGGTTGGAGCTTAAGTGGGACGGGGATAGAGGATTGGTTTCAATTTTTCGTTTGGGTTTGCTCTCCTTGGCGGTCTCGGCGGCCTTGGCGGTTCGGAATGGAGGTCTGAAGTGAGCAGCGTGCTCGAAAACCTGGTCAACCAGCCCTACCGGCACGGGTTCGTGACCGACATCGAGTCGGACACCGCGCCCAAGGGGCTGAACGAGGACATCATCCGGTTCATTTCGGCGAAGAAGAACGAGCCGGAATGGCTGCTCGAGTTCCGGCTCCAGGCGTTCCGCCACTGGCTCACGATGGCCGAGCCGAAATGGCCGAACGTGAAGTACCCGAAGATCGACTTCCAGGACATCATCTACTACTCGGCGCCCAAGCCGAAGAAGCTCGCGAGCATGGACGAGGTCGATCCGGAGCTCCTTAGGACCTTCGAGAAGCTGGGCGTGCCGATGAACGAGCGCGCCAAGCTCGCCGGCGTTGCGGTGGACGTGATCTTCGACTCGGTGTCGGTCGCGACCACCTACAAGCAGAAGCTCGCGGAAGTCGGGATCATCTTCTGCTCGATCTCGGAAGCGGTGCGCGAGCATCCGGAGCTGGTGCGCAAGTACCTGGGCACGGTGGTGCCGCCCGGCGACAACTATTACGCCGCTCTCAATTCGGCGGTGTTCACCGACGGCTCGTTCTGTTTCATCCCCCGGGGCGTGAAGTGCCCGATGGAGCTCTCGACCTATTTCCGCATCAATACCGAATCCTCCGGGCAATTCGAGAGGACGCTCATCGTCGCCGAGGAAGGTGCGTCGGTCTCCTACCTCGAGGGCTGCACGGCGCCCAAGTTCGACACCAACCAGCTGCACGCGGCGGTGGTGGAGCTGGTCGCGCTCGACAACGCCGAGATCAAGTACTCGACCGTACAGAACTGGTACGCCGGCGACGAGAACGGCCTGGGCGGCATCTACAACTTCGTCACCAAGCGCGGGCTGTGCAAGGGGGTCAATTCCAAGATTTCCTGGACCCAGGTCGAGACCGGATCGGCGATCACCTGGAAGTACCCGTCGTGCGTGCTGCTCGGGGACAATTCGATCGGCGAGTTCTACTCGGTCGCGCTCACCAACCATCACCAGCAGGCAGACACCGGGACCAAGATGGTGCACATCGGCCGCAACACCCGCAGCCGCATCATCAGCAAGGGCATCTCGGCGGGGCAGTCCAACAACAGCTATCGCGGACTGGTGAAGATCGTCCCGCGCGCCGAGAACGCGCGCAACTATTCGCAGTGCGATTCGATGCTGATCGGCTCGAAGTGCGGCGCCAATACCTTCCCCTACATCCAGGTGCAGAACCCTGGCGCGACGGTCGAGCACGAGGCGACCACCTCCAGGATCGGCGAGGAGCAGCTGTTCTACTTCGCGAGCCGCGGCATCGGCGCGGAGGAGGCGGTCTCGATGATCATCAACGGCTTCTGCCGAGACGTGTTCCAGCAGCTGCCGATGGAGTTCGCGGTCGAGGCGACCAAGCTCCTCGGCCTCAAGCTCGAAGGGAGCGTGGGATGATCCGCCCGGACGCCAAAGTGCTGCTCGAGGTGAAGGGCCTGTGCGCGAAGGTCGGCGGCGTCGAGATCCTGAAGGGCATAGACCTCACCGTGCGCGCGGGCGAGGTGCACGCCGTGATGGGCCCGAACGGCTCGGGCAAGAGCACCTTTGCCAAGGCGCTCGCGGGGCACCCCTCGTACGAAGTGACCGGCGGCAGCGTCGCCTTCGACGGCCGGGACCTGTTCGCGCTCGCGCCGGAGGAACGCGCGCGGCGCGGGCTCTTCCTCGGCTTCCAGTACCCGGTCGAGATCCCGGGCGTGTCCAACAGCGCGTTCCTGCGGCTCGCTTACAACACGATGCAGGCGGCGCGCGGGAAGGACGAGCTCGACCCGCTCGAATTCGATGATTTTGCGCGCGGGAAGATGAAGCTGCTCGACATGGATCCCGGTTTTCTCGACCGCAGCGTCAACGACGGCTTCTCGGGCGGCGAGAAGAAGAGGAACGAAATCCTGCAGATGGCGCTGCTCGAGCCGCGCCTCGCGATCCTCGACGAGACCGATTCCGGCCTCGACATCGACGCGCTGCGCGTCGTGGCGGGCGGCATCAACCACCTGCACGGGCCGGGCGACGCCGTGGTGCTCGTGACGCACTACCAGCGCATGCTCAACTACATCGTGCCCGACTACGTGCACGTGATGGGCGGCGGGCGCATCGTCAGGACCGGCGGCAAGGATCTCGCCTTCGAGCTCGAGAGTCGCGGCTACGACTGGGTCAGGGCGGCTGCATGATGAGCGCCGTTGTTGCCACCCATCCCTATATTGAAGCGCTGCTGAAGGGCCATGAAATGCCGCGCGGCGGCATTTCATGGCTCGACGAGCGGCGGGCGCAGGCGCTGGAGCGGGCGAACGCGCTCACCGTGCCCACCACCCGCGACGAGGAGTGGCGCTTCACCGATATCACGCCGCTCACGAAGCTCCGGTTCCGGCCCGCGCGGGCGACGCCGCAGCTCGCGATATCCGACCTCTCGCGCTTCCTCGCGCCGGAAGCGACCGTGCATCTCACGTTCGTGGACGGCGTATTCGCGCCGGAGCTGTCGGCGAACGCCGGGCTGCCTTACGGGACCGTCGTCACTAGCTTCGCCGCGGCGCTCCATACCCACGGGGCGGTGATCGAACAGCACCTCGCGCGCCACGCGGGGTTCGAGAAGGAGCTGTTCGCGGCGCTGAATACGTGCCACCTGCGCGACGGCGCTTTCGTCTGGGTGGCGAGGAACCGGAAGTGCCCGACGCCGGTGCAGATCCTGTTCGTCTCCACGCAGCAGGAGACGGTCGCCTACCCGCGCATCCTGGTGGTGGCGGAAGCCGGCGCGGAATGCACGCTGATCGAGGATCACGCCGGCCTCGGCGATGAGGCCTACTTCAGCGACGCGGTAACCGAAGTCGCGGTCGGCGAAGGCGCCTGCGTCCGGCACGTCCGGGTCCAACGTGATGCCCGCGCCGCCTTTCACATCGCCACCTGCGCCGTGGCGCTGGCGAAGGACGCGCGCTACGCCTCGCACGCGGTCACACTGGGGGCGCGCATCTCCCGCCACAACCTCAACGTGACGCAGCAGGGCGAGGGATCCGAAGTGCGGATGGACGGCCTGGCGCTGATCTCCGGGCGTCAGCTCGCGGACACCCACACGCTGATGGACCACGCGTGCCCGAACGGCCGCAGCCGGCAGCTGCACAAGTGCATCGTCGGTGGCGCCGCACATGCGGTGTTCAACGGCAAGATCGTGGTGCGGCCGGGCGCCCAGCTCACCGATTCCGCGCAGGAGAGCCGCAACCTCCTGCTCTCGGGCAAGGCGCAGGTGGACACCAAGCCGCAGCTCGAGATCTTCGCCGACGACGTGAAGTGCTCGCACGGCGCGACGGTCGGCCAGCTCGACCAGGAGCAGGTGTTCTATCTCCGGAGCCGGGGTCTTTCGCCGAACCGCGCGCGCAACCTCCTCACCTATGCGTTCGGCGCCGAGGTGATTGACCGCATACCGGTGCCGTCGCTCATCGAGCAGCTCGGGGAGATGGTGCTCGCCCGCACGCAGGTCGTGGGGGACGCATGAACGTTCAGTACACCGCATTGAAGCCGCAGCGCCGGGGCACGCTCGACGTCGAGCGCCTCCGCGCGGACTTCCCGATCCTGCGCCTGCACGTGAAAGGCAAGCCGCTGGTGTTCCTCGACAACGCGGCCTCGAGCCAGATGCCGCAGCCGGTGATAGACCGCTGGCTGCGCTACCAGACCACCCAGCACGCCAACATCCACCGCGCGGTGCACACTCTGTCGGAAACTGCAACCGCGGAGTATGAGGCCGCGCGGGGCAAGCTCCAGGCGTTCCTCAACGCGAAAGAGGAACGCGAGGTGATCTTCACCAGCGGCACCACCGACGCGATCAACCTGGTCGCGCACGGCTACGGCCGCAAGTTCATCGGTGCCGGCGACGAGATCGTGCTGACCACCCTCGAACACCACTCCAACATCGTGCCGTGGCAGATGGTGGCGGAGGAAAGGGGGGCGCGGCTCCGGGTGGTGCCGGTCAACGACCGCGGCGAGCTGATCGTCGAGGAGTACGAAAGGCTGGTGGGCTCCCGCACGAAGCTGGTGGCCCTCACGCACGTTTCCAATGCGCTCGGGACCGTCAACCCGGTGCGCGAAATGATCGCGATGGCGCACGCAAAGGGCATACCGGTGCTGCTCGACGGCGCGCAGGCGGTGCCGCACATGAAGGTGGATGTGCAGGACCTCGATTGCGATTTCTACGCCTTCTCGGGGCACAAGATGTTCGGCCCGACGGGGGTCGGCGTGCTCTACGGGAAAGCGGCGTGGCTGGAAAAGATGCAGCCCTTCAAGGGTGGCGGCGACATGATCCTCTCGGTCACCTTCGAGAAGACCACCTACAACGTGATTCCGCACAAGTTCGAGGCGGGCACGCCTCCGATCGCGGCGGCGATCACGCTGGGCGCGGCGGTGGATTACCTGGCCGGCGTCGGCATGGAGCGTATCGCGGCGTACGAGACCGATCTCCTCGACTACGCGACCGAGCAGGTGAACCGCCTGCCGGGTGTGCGCATCATCGGCACCGCGGAGAAGAAGGCGGCGGTGCTCTCCTTCACGGTGGGCGGTGTGCATCCCCACGACGTCGGGACCCTGCTCAACGAGGAGGGCGTTGCGGTGCGCACCGGGCATCACTGCGCGCAGCCGGTGATGCAGCGCTTCAAGGTCCCGGCGACTTCGCGCGCCTCGTTCGCCTTCTACAACACCCACGAGGAAGTGGACGCGCTCGTGGCGGGCATCCGCAAGGTGCAGAAGGTGTTCGGCTGAGAAGCAATGGAACCGCCGATGAATCCCGTTCCAATTTTTGAGCAATGGCGGATACGAAGCAGCTCTACCAGGAAGTGATCCTCGACCACAACCGGAAGCCGCGCAACTGGGGCACGCTCCCGGACGCCACGCACCGGGCGGAGGGCCACAACCCGCTGTGCGGCGATCACATTACCCTGACGCTCAGACTGCGCGAGGACACCGTGGAGGCGGTCAACGTCCAGGGCGAGTCGTGCGCCATCTGCAAGGCTTCGGCCTCGATGATGACAACGACGGTGAAAGGCAAGACCCGGACCGACGCGGAGCAGCTGATCCAGGAGTTCCGCGACATGGCGACCGGCAAGCTCGATGCGGCGCGCCCGAACCACCTGGGACGGCTGACCGTGTTCGCGGGCGTGCGCGACCTGCCGACGCGCGTCAAGTGCGCGATCCTGCCGTGGCACACGCTGCACGCCGCGTTCAACGCGGTGGCGAGCACCACCACCGAGGCCGACGCGGACCCCATGCACGAGCAGATCATCGGAGGGGCGGGGTGAGACATCACTCATCACCTATCGCTCATCACCCATCACTCGTTTGACATGCCGAAGATCGCTGAAATCGAGCCCACGCCGAACCCGAACGCGATGAAGTTCATCCTACGGGATCCCCTCACCTGGGGGGTGTCGCGCTCGTACGACAACGCGGAGGCGGCGAAGGACGATCCGCTCGCCTCGAAGCTTTTCGATATCGAGCACGTCACCAGCGTCTTCTACGTGGACCACTGGATCACGGTGACGCAGGACGGGAAGGCGGACTGGCAGGAACTGATGCGCAGGCTCGCGCTGCCGATCCGCGAGGCGCCGGCGGCGGATGCGGCCTCCGCGCAGTACGCGCAGCAGGCCGCGTCCGGCGCGGCCGTGGAGAGCCTGTCGGATGCCGACAAGGAGCGTCTCGACCGCATCAACCAGATTCTCGACGATCAGGTGCGGCCGTATCTGCAGGGCGACGGCGGCGATCTCTACATCGTCGGGATTGATGGCAACCGGGTCATGGTGCACTATCAGGGCGCGTGCGGCGGCTGCCCGAGCGCGATCTCCGGCACGCTCGCCGGCATCGAGAGCCTGCTGCGGCAGATCGAGCCGGACGTGGAAGTCGTCGCGGTCTAGACACAACCGCCAAGAACATCAAATACAAATTGAACCGCCAAGACCGCCAAGCACGCCAAGAAATACAAAGACCAAAGTGAAGGGCAGGAGGAAGGAGAGAGACCGTCCGGCGAAATAACGGCGGGTCAACTGATAAGTCAACCAATTTGTCGCCCAATTAACGTTGGAGTTTTCATTTCCTGTTCAATCTTGCTAGTCTTGGCGCGCTTGGCGGTCTTGGCGGTTAAATCTTGGATCTGCTTTTCCTCGGCATTCTCTGCGGTTAGAGGTTTCCGTTTTGTCTGACTGGGTCACCGTGGCGAAGGCAGGCGAGCTTGCGCCTGGCACCCACCGCGTCGTGGACGTGGACGGCACGAGCGTCGCGGTGTTCAACCTCGGCGGCGAGTACTACGCGATCGAGGACGCGTGCACCCACGACGGCGGGCAGTTGACCGGCGGCACGGTCGAAGGCGACCAGGTCATCTGCCCGCGCCACGGCGCGCGCTTCTGCATCCGCACCGGCGAGGCTTTGACCGCGCCGGCTTACGAGCCCACGGCGAAGTTTCCGGTGCGCGTGCGTGACGGCGCGATCCAGGTGCGCGACGACCGCTGGGACTGAGCACCATTTCGATGCGGCGGGGCGCGGCGAGGCACCATAGCGGCCCGGCGGGCGGCGGCGTTCGGACGATAAGCCATTGAAGTAGCGGGAAGGAGCGAATGGCACAGGGCTTGCTACACCCACGGTGGATATGGCAGATGTCCGCTCCACCTGTTGTTATTGTGGCGTCGGTTGCGGGGTCATCATCGAATCCGATGGCGCGCGCATCACCGGCGTGCGCGGCGACCCCGCGCATCCCGCCAACTTCGGCCGGCTCTGCACCAAGGGGGCGACGCTGCATCTCAGCGCGCGGCCCGACCTGCGCGCGCTCCATCCCGAGCTGAGACCGTCGCGCACCGAGCCGCGCCGGCGGGTGAGCTGGGACGAGGCGCTCGAGGCCTGCGCCGCGCGTTTCGCCGGGATCATCCGCCGGCACGGGCCGGACCGCGTCGCCTTCTACATCTCGGGGCAGCTGCTCACCGAGGACTATTACGTCTTCAACAAGCTCGCCAAAGGGCTCGTCGGCACCAACAACATCGACTCCAACTCGCGGCTGTGCATGTCCTCGGCGGTCGCTGGCTACAAGGCCTCTCTCGGCGTGGACGCGCCGCCCGCCTGCTACGAGGACATTGACCACGCGGGCTGCATCCTGATCGCGGGATCGAACACCGCCTACGCCCATCCCGTCGTGTTCCGCAGGATCGAGGACGCGAAGGCGCGCAACCCCTCGTTGAAGCTCGTCGTCGTGGACCCGCGCCGCACCCCGACCGCCGCGGCCGCCGACCTGCATCTCGCGATCCGGCCGGGAGCCGATATCGTGCTGTTCAACGCGATGCTGAACGTCATGATGCGGGAAGGCCTGCTCGACCGTGGCTACATCGAGCGCCATACCGAGGGCTTCGAAGCGCTGGCGGCGGTTGCGTGCCACCACACTCCGGAGTTCGCGGCGCGCGTCTGCGGCGTGCCCGCCGCCGATATCGTGCGCGCCGCGCGCTGGTTCGGCGCCCACGGGCCGGCGCTGTCGCTCTACTGCCAAGGCCTCAACCAGTTCACCCACGGCACGCTCAACAACAGCACGCTCATCAATCTCCATCTCGCCACCGGCCAGATCGGCAGGCCGGGCGCCGGGCCGTTTTCGCTCACCGGCCAGCCCAACGCGATGGGCGGGCGCGAGACGGGCGGCATGGCGAACCTGCTCTGCGCGCACCGCGACCTTGCCAACCCCCTGCACCGCGCCGAGATCGCGCGCCTATGGGGCGTGAAAGCGCTGCCGGGCTGCGCCGGCAAGACGGCGGTCGAGCTCTTCAGCGCGCTGCGCACCGGCGAAGTGAAGGCGGTCTGGATCGCCTGCACCAATCCGGCCCAGTCCATGCCCGACCAGCGGCACGTGCGCGAAGCGCTGTCGGCCGCCGAGTTCGTGGTGCTGCAGGAGGCCTACCGCAACACCGAGACCGCGCCATTCGCCGACGTGCTGCTGCCGGCGGCGAGCTGGGGCGAGAAGGAGGGGACGGTCACCAATTCCGAGCGCCGCATCTCGCGCGTGCGCGCCGCCGTGCCGCCGCCCGGGCAGGCGCGGCCGGACTGGGAGATCGCCGCCGATTTCGCGCGCCGGCTCGGCCGCGCTCTGGGCCGCGCCGGCGCCGATGCGCTGTTTCGCTACCGCTCGGCGGAGGACGTGTTCGACGAGCACCGCGAGACGACGCGCGGCCGCGACCTCGACATCACGGGAATGTCGTATGCCGTGCTGGAAGCCGGGGGGCCCCAGCAATGGCCGCTGCCGGAAGGGCAGGCGCGCGGCCGGCAGCGTCTCTACGAGAACGGCGTGTTCCCGACCCCGACGGGGCGGGCGTGCTTCGTGGTCGCCGCGCACAGCGCCACGGCGGAGCGCACCGGCGCGCGCTTCCCGCTGCATCTGACGACCGGACGCGCGCGTGATCAGTGGCACGGCATGAGCCGCACCGGCACCGTCGCACGCCTGTTCAGCCACGCCGACGAGGCCCTGCTTTCGATGCACGCCGACGATGCGGTGGGGCGGGGATTGAGCAACGGCGACCTTGCCCGGGTGTCGAGCCGGCGCGGCGCGATCGTGGTGCGTGTCGCGATCTCCGAGGAAATGCGGCCGGGGCAGGTGTTCCTGGCGATGCACTGGGGCAGCCGCTTCCTCAGCAGCCCCGGCGTCAACGCGCTCACGCTGGGCGACTTCGATCCTTTCTCGTTCCAGCCGGAGCTCAAGCACGCCGCAGTGCAGGTGGAAAAGGCGCAGTTGCCGTGGCGGCTGGTCGCGGCAAGGCGGCTCGAGGGCGACGCCGCGCTCGAGGCGGTATCGGAATGGCAGGATCTGCTGGCGCGCTTCAGCTACGCCTGCCTGACGCTGCTCGGAAGGGAAGAGTCCTGCGTCGTGCTGCGCGCGGCGGAAGCACGGGCGCCCGCGGCAGACCTCCTGCGCGATCTCGATCGCGTGCTCGGCTTCGACCGCGCGCGCGCCGGCTTGCGCTATGACGATCCCGCGCGCGGCGTCTCCAAGCGCATCCGCTTCGAGCAGGGACGGATTCACGCCGTGCGGCTGGCGGGCGAAGCGAGTGCCTATCACTGGCTGAAGGAAGCACTGGAGCGGGATGCCCCGCTTACCGCAGAGCAGCGCCGCTGGGTGTGCGCACCGCTTGCCGCGCCACCGGCCGCGGGGCACCGGCGCGGGCGCATCCTGTGCGCCTGCCTCGACGTGTCGGAAGCCGAGGTGCGGCACGCGATCGGGCCCGGCGCCACGCTGGAGGCGCTGCGGACGAGCCTCAGGTGCGGCACGCAGTGCGGCTCGTGCGTGCCCGAGCTGAAGCAGTTGCTTGCGGGAGCCGCTCGCAACCAGTCCGCAGCCGCCTGAGCAGGGCCCGCCTCCTGCGGCGTGCGGGGATCACGAAGGAAGGAACGGCTTGGTGAGCGGGAAACGGGAACGGCATGACGCGCAGGCGCCTCTCAGGGTGGTGATTTTCGACGACACCGGGGAGGGCGCGGAACTGCTGCGCGAGGGCGTCGAGCGCGCGGGCTACCGCGTGATCGCAAGCCTGAACTCGCCGATGGAGCTGATCAGGCGCATTGACGCGCTCGGGCCCGACGTCATCATCATCGCTACCGATTCGCCCGCCCGCGACGTGCTCGAGAACCTGTGCGTGGTTTCCCGCGAGCAGCCGCGCCCCATCGTCATGTTCACCAGCGAAGACGACGCATCGGTGATCCGCCAGGCGGTCCGCTCCGGCGTGTCCGCGTACGTGGTTGACGGGCTTGCTCCCGAACGCGTCCGCCCCATCGTGGAGGCGGCACTGGCGCGCTTCGACGAGTTGCAGCGGCTGAAGGCCGAGCTCGCGGACGTCTCGCTCAGGCTCTCGGAGCGGAAGGTGGTGGAGCGCGCGAAGGGCATCCTGATGCAGCGCAGAGGCATGAGCGAGCAGCAGGCCTTCCAGGCGCTGCGCTCGCTCGCGATGCAGCGCAAGCAGCGGCTGGGGGAAGTGGCTCGGCACGTGATTGACATGGCGGAGATCTTGAGTTGAGCGGCGTGAGCGAAAAGTGGGCATGGCCCGGGGTGTTGCACCGCAACAGTGCGCGTTTTGGAACAATCGGCAGCGTGCTCTGAGTGCGGTGCGCGATGATAGTCAGATGATTATTGGATTCATTTTGAGCCGGCTCGACGGTCTGGCACAGGGCTTGCGATAACCTGCAGCGGGAACGCCGCAGTCAACGGAGACTGCGGCCTGAACAAGGGCGTTCACTGGACGCGAAGTCCATGTGCGACGCCCTTTTTGTTTTTGTTGTTGGAGCGGAGACAGCGATGACCATGAAGAGCAAGCCACCCCTCAGGCGGGCCGCGCGCCGTCGTTTCATCCGGTATGCCGGCGCCGCCGCGATCACCAGCCTGATCCCGCCGGCCCTCAGGAGCGCGGCGTGGGCCGCCGGATCGGACGCCCCGGAGAAGAAGGAAGTGAAGATCGGCTTCATCCCGCTCACCGACTGCGCCTCGGTGGTGGTCGCCTCGGTGATGGAGTTCGACAGGAAGTACGGCATCAAGATCACGCCGTCCAAGGAAGCGTCCTGGGCCGCCGTGCGCGACAAGCTCACGAACGGCGAGCTCGACGCCGCGCACGTGCTCTACGGCCTCATCTACGGCGTGCAGACGGGCATCGGCGGCCCCAGGAAGGACATGGCGGTCCTGATGGGCCTCAATCACAACGGCCAGGCGATCACGCTCTCGCGCAAGCTCTACGACAAGGGCGTGAAGGACGGCGCCGGCCTGAAGGCGCTGATCGGCAGGGACAAGGGCGAATACACCTTTGCGCACACCTTCCCCACCGGCACGCACGCAATGTGGCTTTACTACTGGCTGGCGGCGCAGGGCATCAACCCCTTCACGGACGTGAAGACGATCACGGTGCCGCCGCCGCAGATGGTGGCCAACATGCGGGTGGGCAACATGGACGGCTTCTGCGTCGGCGAGCCGTGGAACAACCGCGCCATCGTGGACCGCATCGGCTTCACCGCGAACACCACGCAGGACATCTGGAAGGACCATCCGGAGAAGGTGCTCGGGTGTACCGCCGAGTTCGTGCAGAAGTACCCCGGCACGGCGCGCGCCATGACCGCCGCGGTCATTGACGCAGGCCGCTGGATTGATGCCTCGCTCTCCAACCGGCGGAAGACTTCCGAGATCGTGGCCGACCGCGCCTATGTCAACACTGACAAGGAGGTGATCGTCGCGCGCATGCTCGGCTGCTACGACAACGGCATCGGCAGGACCTGGGACGACCCGAACGCGATGAAGTTCTATAACGACGGCATCGTCAGTTTCCCGTGGCTCTCGGACGGCATGTGGTTCCTGACCCAGCACCGCCGGTGGGGATTGCTCAAGAGCGATCCCGATTACCTGGCGGTGGCGAGGCAGGTCAACCGGCTCGACGTCTACAGGGACGCAGCCGCCGCCGCGAAAGCGAGCGTGCCGAAGGAGCCGATGCGCGCGTCGAAGCTCATTGACGGCGTGGTGTGGGACGGCCGGAACCCGAAGGCCTACGCTTCCGGCTTCAAGGTCAAGGTTGCCTGAGGAGTTCGCCGGACCAGGCAGGAACGCCACCAAGGAGCGAACCATGAGTGCATTGCCGCTGCGCAAGGAAGGGGCGGGGCGGGTCCCGCGGCCCGCGCCCGGAGCGTTGACCTCGCCGCCGCACCCGGCGGCGAGGGTGCTGGCCGAGCACGCCGCGGCGCACGCGGCGCGGACCCGGCGTCAGGCCCCGCTCTACGTGCGCGCTCGCGCCCCCGCGTGGCTTGCCCGCATCGTCGCACCGCTGCTCGGACTGCTGCTGTTCGTCGGGCTGTGGGCGATCGCCTCCAGGCAGGGCGGTCGCATACCCGATCCCGGCACGGTATGGGACGCCGCCGTGAAGATCTTCTCCGATCCGTTCTACCAGAAGGGGCCGAACGACCAGGGCATCGGCTGGAACGTGCTTTCCTCGCTGAAGCGTGTCGGCATCGGTTTCGGTCTTGCGGCCGCGGTCGGAATCCCGCTCGGCTTCCTGCTGGGACGCTTCCGCTTCCTTGCCGACATGGCGGCGCCGGTGATCGCGCTGCTGCGGCCCGTGTCGCCGCTCGCGTGGCTGCCGATCGGCCTGCTGCTGTTCAGGTCGGCGAACCCCGCGGCGATCTACGTGATCTTCATCTGCAGCCTGTGGCCGATGATTATCAACACCGCGGTCGGCGTGCGCCAGGTGCCGCAGGACTATCTCAACGTCGCGCGCGTCCTCGACCTTTCCGAATGGAAGGTGTTCACCCGTATCCTGTTCCCGGCGGTGCTGCCGTACCTGATCACCGGCGTGCGGCTCTCGATCGGCATCGCGTGGCTGGTGATCGTCGCCGCGGAGATGCTGACCGGCGGCGTCGGCATCGGTTTCTGGGTATGGGACGAATGGAACAACCTCAAGGTCGAGAACATCATCATCGCCATCATCACGATCGGCATCATCGGGCTGCTGCTGGAGCAGGCCCTGGTGCTGATCGCGCGGCGCTTTACTTACTCATGACGGAGGCGGCCATGGAGAAATATCTGCTCATCGAAAAGGCCGGGATGACGTTCGAGACCCGGAAGGGCGGCTTTGTCGCGCTCGCCGGCATTGACCTCGGCATGAAGAAAGGCGAATTTGTGACGCTCATCGGCCACTCGGGCTGCGGCAAGTCCACGCTGCTCAATCTCGTGGCGGGGCTGCTCCGGCCCACGGCGGGCGGCATCATCCTCGCCGGGCGCGAAGTGGCCGGCCCGGGGCCGGACCGCGGCGTCGTGTTTCAGAACCACTCCCTGCTGCCGTGGCTTTCCTGCTTCGGCAACGTTCATCTTGCCGTCGAGCGCGTGTTCGGCGGCTCGGAACCCAGGGCGAAGCTCGGGGAGCGCACGCGGGCGGCGCTGGCGCTGGTGGGGCTCACCCACGCCGAGCAGAAGCTGCCGCACGAGATATCGGGCGGCATGAAGCAGCGCGTCGGCATCGCGCGCGCGCTCGCGATCGAGCCCAAGGTGCTGCTCATGGACGAGCCGTTCGGCGCGCTCGATGCGCTCACCCGCGCCACGCTCCAGGACGAGCTGATGCGCATCGTCGCCGGGACCGGCGCGACGGTGCTGATGGTCACGCACGACGTGGATGAGGCCGTGCTGCTCTCCGACCGCGTGGTGATGATGACCAACGGTCCGGCGGCGCGCATCGGCGAGATCCTGGAAGTGGACCTGCCGCGGCCGCGCGCGCGGCTGACGCTCGCCTCCGACCCCCGCTTCATGGCGTTGCGCGCGAGGGTGATCGAGTTCCTCCATGAGAAGCAGGCGGAGGCGGCGCCGCTGCGTACCGCCGCTTGAACGGGGATGGGCGCCAGACAGCACCTGGTCGTGATCGGCAACGGCATGGCGGGCGTGAAGACACTCGAGGAACTGCTGGCCCTCGCCCCGGAGCGCTACGACATCACTGTGTTCGGCGCCGAGCCGCACCCCAACTACAACCGCATCCTGCTCTCGCCGGTGCTGGCGGGCGAGATGGGCATCGCCGACATCGTGCTGAACGGGCCCGCGTGGTACCGGGAGCACGGCATCCGGCTGCACCTCGGGAAGCGCGTCGCGCGCATTGACCGCCGGCGCCGCTTCGTGATCGCGGAGGACGGCGCCGAGGCGCCGTACGACCGGCTGCTGCTGGCGACGGGTTCAAAGCCGGTCGTGCTGCCCGTGCCCGGAGCAGAGCTGCCGGGGGTGCTCACCTACCGCGACATCGCCGACACCGAGGCCATGATCCGCGCCGCCGCGCAGCACCGCCGGGCGGTGGTGATCGGCGGCGGGCTGCTCGGGCTGGAAGCGGCCAACGGCCTGCGCGCGCGCGGCATGGAAGTCACGGTCGTGCACCTCATGCCGTGGCTGATGGAGCGCCAGCTCGACCGGTCCGCGGCCGCCATGCTGCAGGCGGTGCTGGAAGCGCGCGGCGTCGCGTTCCGGCTCGGCGCCGAGACCACGGCGCTGCTCGCCGGGGAAAACGGGAGCGTCGGCGCGGCGCTGCTCAAGGACGGCGAGCAGTTGCGGGCCGACCTGGTGGTGATGGCGGCCGGCATCCGGCCGAACGTCGAGCTGGCGAGGGAAGCGGGGTTGTACTGCGAGCGCGGAATCGTGGTCAGCGACACCCTGCAAACTTTCGATCCCCGCATCTACGCGGTCGGCGAATGCGTCGCGCACCGTGGCGTCGCCTACGGCCTGGTCGCCCCTCTTTACGAGATGGCGAAGGTCTGCGCCACGCACCTCGCGGGTTTCGGCATCGGCCGCTACACCGGCTCGATCCTCTCGACGCGGCTCAAGGTGACGGGGGTGGACCTGTTCTCGGCGGGCGATTTCACGGGGGGCGGCGGCACCGAAGCGATCACGCTGCTCGACGCCGACGCCGCGGTTTACCGCAAGGTCGTGCTGAAGGACGATCGGGTGGCGGGCGCCGTATTCTACGGCGACACCGCGGGTGCCGGATGGCTGCTCGAGCTCATGCGCGACGGGCGCGAGGTGACGGCGTTCCGCGACGCGCTCGTGTTTGGCCCGGAGGCTGCGGCGCTGCTGGTTGAACGAGACCGCCCATGAGCGCACCGGACGGGTTCACCGAGGAGCAGAAGCAGTACCTGCAGGGCTTCGTGAGCGGCCAGACCGCCGCGCGCGCCGCGCAGGGGCTGGCGCCGCTGTTTCCCGGCGCGGGCACGGGACCGGCCGCAGCGGGGCCCGCGGGCCCGGAAGCGATCCACTACCGCGCGCAAGACCGCTTCCTCGCGCAGGGGAAGAAGCTGGTCGCGGAAGAGGAGGCGAAGCGCCGCAGGCACCCGCTCGACCTGTGGGACGAGA
>DAIDBG010000068.1 GCA_027310225.1 bacterium
CTTGACGGGTGCGGGCTTCATTTTCGATCAAGGCAAAACGAACATGCCCGTCTCCGTAGTGCCCGAAGCCGATTCCGGGTGACACCGCCAGCTTCGCGTCGGCGAGAAGCTTCTTTGAAAACTCAAGTGATCCGAGCGCGCGATATGGATCGGGAATCGGCGCCCAGACGTACATCGTGGCGCGCGGCACTTCCACCTCCCAGCCGAGCGACTTCAGCCCGCCGCACAGCACATCGCGGCGGCCCTGGTAGGTCCGGCGCACCGTCTCGACGCAATCCTGGGGACCTTCCAGCGCGATGATCGAGGCCACCTGGATCGGCGTGAACATGCCGTAGTCGTGATAGCTCTTCATGCGCGCGAGCGCCGTGACCAGCTCGCGGTTGCCGACCATGAAGCCCACGCGCCAGCCCGCCATGTTGTAGCTCTTCGACATGGTGAAGAACTCGACCGCGATCTCGCGTGCGCCGGGCACCTGCATGATGGACGGGGCCCGGTAGCCGTCGAACACGATGTCGGCGTAGGCGAGATCGTGCACGACATAGACGTGATGCTCGCGCGCCAGCGCGATCAGGCGCTCGAAAAAGGCCAGGTCCACGCACTGCGTCGTCGGATTGCTCGGGAAGTTGACGATCAGCATCTTGGGCTTGGGGTACGAGTCCTTGAACGCGCGCTCCACCGCCTCGAAGAAGTCGGCGTCCGGGGACATCGGCACGTGGCGGATGTCGGCCCCGGAGATCACCGGACCGTAGATGTGGATCGGGTAACTCGGGTTGGGCACCAGCACCGTATCGCCGGTGTCGAGCGTGGCGAGCGTCAGATGCGCGATGCCTTCCTTGGAGCCGATGGTAACGATCGCCTCGGAATCGGGGTCGAGCTCAACGGCGTAGCGCGACCGGTACCAGTTACAGATCGCGCGCCGCAGCCGCACGATGCCCTTCGACACGGAATAGCGGTGAGTGTCGGGGCGCTGCACGCTTTCGACCAGCTTGTCCACGATGTGGCGCGGCGTGGGCTGGTCGGGATTGCCCATGCTGAAGTCAATGATGTCCTCGCCGCGCCGGCGCGCCGCGAGCTTCAGCTCGCCGGTGACGTTGAAGACGTACGGGGGCAGACGTTTTATTCTCGGAAACTCTTCCATTATTCCGAAGGCGCTCGATGGATGCAAAAGGGTATAATTCTATCGGAGCAACTAACCTACAGCAAATCAGAAGGTTATCGGTGAAGCTTCACCTCTCCCCCGGCGCAGGTCAGAACCTCTTCTCCGGCTACGGGCGCGGCTATGTCGCCGTCGGCAGCAGGCGCTATGAAAGCAGCGTCATCGTGTCGGCCGACGCGGTCACGAGCTGGCAGGTCGGGAATTTCGAAAGACTCACCGCCGCCGATTTCGGCTTCGTGGCGGCACTCAAGCCGGAAATCGTGATTTTCGGGACGGGAACGGCGCAGCGCTTCCCGTCACGGGAGCTGACGCGCACGCTCGCAGCCACCGGCACCGGCCTGGAGGTGATGGACAGCCGCGCAGCGTGCCGGACCTACAACATTCTCGCCGCGGAAAGCCGCAAGGTCGTCGCCGCTATCCTGGTTGAGGCGTGATCCGTGACCCCCACCCCATCCCTCCCCCTTGAGAAGGGGGAGGGTAAGGGAGGGGGTCATGGCTCACGTTCCGCGCTTCTATTTGTGCCGGCCGGTTTGAGGACGGGGGAGCGACCGCCGCCGAGCGCCTCACGCACCTCCGCGCGCAGCCGTTCCGGGCCCCACGACTTGGACAGGACGCGGTGGATTCCGGCTTTGTTGGTCGCGCGCGTCACGGTCGGCGCATCATCGCTGCCCGATGTGACCACGCGCACCGTATTCGGGTAGAGCTTTCTCACGCCCGTCAGGAATTCGATCCCGGACATTTCGGGCATGTGATGATCGCTGATCACGATGTGCACCCCGTGCCGCGCAAGGACCTCGAATGCGGCCCGGGCGCTATTCGCCGTCAGGATATGAAATCCCTCGGTTGAGAGCGCCCGCTGAAGCTGCAGCAGTTCGTCCTCGTCGTCATCCACCAGCAGCAGGACCGGAGCATCCGGGACGACCCCGGCCGGCGGGTTCTTCAGCCGGAGGCCTTCGACGAGCGCCCGGGTGCATTCCTCCACCGGCAGCGGCTGCGCGAAATGGTACCCCTGCATCTCGTCGCAGCTGTTCGCCTTCAGGAAGCAGTACTGCCCCTCGGTCTCGACGCCTTCGGCGACGATCTTGAGATCGAGGCTGTGCGCGAGGCTGATGATCGTGCAGACGATCGCGGCGTCATCCGGGTCGCTGACGGCGTCGCGGATGAAGCCGCGGTCAATCTTGAGCGCGTCGAGCGGGAAGCGCTTGAGATAAGCGAGGCTCGAGTACCCGGTGCCGAAATCGTCCACCGCGAGCCGCACCCCGAGCGCCTTCAACTGGCGCAGCGTCTCGACCGCCTCTTCCGCTTCGCTCATCAGCAGCGTCTCGGTCAGTTCCAACTCGATCAGGCCCGGCTCAACCCCGCTCTCCCGCAGCACCTCCCCGACCCTCGCCGCGAGGTCCTTGTGCTGGAACTGGCGGGCCGAGAGGTTGACCGCGACCGGCCGCAGGGCGACACCGTCCCGCTCCCATTGCTTGAGCTGCCGGCATACGCTTTTCAGCACCCACTCGCCGACCGGCACGATCAGCCCGGTCTCTTCCAGGATCGGAATGAATTCCGCCGGCGCGACCGTTGATGCGCCCTGCTGCCACCGCAGCAGCGCTTCGAAGCCGGTGATCGCACCCGTGTCCAGGGCGACCTTGGGCTGGTACTCAAGCAGGAACTCGTTGCGTTCCAGCGCGCGGCGCAGGCTGTTCTCCAGATTGAGGGCCTCCAGCGCCGTGGCATTCATCTCGGAGGTATAGAAGCGATAGGCGTTCCGGCCCGCCTGCTTGGCCTGGTACATCGCCGCGTCGGCGTTCCGGATCAGCGTGTCCTGGTCGGTGCTGTCATCCGGATAGAGCGTGATGCCAATGCTCGCCGTCACGTAGATTTCCGATCCCCCCAGCTCGAACGGCGCGTCGAAGCCCGCCATGATCTTCTGCGCAACCACGCCCGCGTCCTGCGCGCCGGACAAGTTCGACAGCACGATCGCGAACTCGTCGCCGCCGAGGCGTCCCACCGTGTCGTCCGCGCGCACGGCGCCGGCGAGGCGCCCGGACACCTGCTGCAGCAGCCGGTCGCCCGTCGCGTGGCCGAGCGTGTCGTTCACGTTCTTGAAGCGGTCCAGGTCAATGAACATGACGCCCACCGTCCACTGGTTGCGCCGCGCCTGGGCGAGCGCCTGCTTCATGCGGTCGTAGAACAGGGCCCGGTTGGGCAGCCGGGTCAGGACGTCGTAATGCGCGAGCTGCTTGAGCTGCTCTTCGCTCTCGCGCAGGGCGGCCTCGGCCCGCATGCGCTGGATGAACTGCCCGATCTGGCTGCCGATTGACCGCACCATCTGCAGCAGCGCTTCGTCGGGCTGGTTGATCTCGCGGCTGTAGAATTCCATCACGCCCAGGGGCTGCGTGCCCGCCAGTACCGGAAACCCGAACGCGCTGTGCAGGCCCGCCTTCGCGGCCATCGGCCCGCGCCGGAAGTCGGGGTGTTGCGTGACGTCGGCGAACCATGCCGGGGCGCCGCTGGACCACACCCACCTCACGACACCGCCCGTGGCCGTCCCCGGGGCTGCGCCGTGCCAAGCCGGCGCTTCGTTGGGGGTCTCCCGGCTGGCGGCGATGAACTGTGCGACCCCCTCAGCATCCACGTGCCAGGAATCGGCGCAGCGCAACAGCTCCGCGGATTCATCCCACTTCCAGTACGCACCGCACGTCCATCCCAGGGCCCGGCAGATGGTCTGGAGCACCTTCGGCATGGCTTCGTCCACCGTGGCGGCCTGCGCCAGTACGGAGGTCACCGCGTGCTCGATCGTCTGGCGGCGCGCCGACAGCACGCGCTCGGTGATGTCCTCGAGGACGGCGATGTAGTGGAGCGGCTCGCCCGAGGCATCGCGCACCAGCGAGAAAGTGCGGTTGACCCAGATCACGCGCCCGTCCTTGCGCACCAGGCGCTTCTCGCTGCTCGCGCTCTCGATTTCCCGGTTGAGAAGCCTTTGCCTCATCTGCAGCGATTCGGCCCGATCCTCCGGGTGAGTAATCTCGTCGCTCCGCATATGGTAGAGCTCTTCCAGGGTGTACCCCACCATGTCGGCGTATTTCTGGTTCACCTGCAGCAGACGGCCATCCAGGCCGGTCTGCGTCATGCCCACGGCCGCCTGGTTGAACGTCAGCTCGAAGCGCCGCTCCAGTTCCTTGCGCTCGGTGATGTCCTCGACCACGCTGATCACGTAGAGCGGCTTGCCCGCCGCATCGCAGGCGGTGGACATGGTGCGCCGCGCCCACAGCACGGTGCCGTCCTTCCGGATGAAGCGCTTCTCCCCCGTCGCCGACTTCATCGCGCGATCGGTGAGCTGCGCCCGGTACTGCGCGCCCCTGCCATAGTCCTCGGGATGGGTGATGTCCCGGATATGCTTGCCCAGCAGCTCGTCCCTGCCGTAGTCCAGCATGTCGCAGAACTTCTGGTTGAAGTCCACGAGCACGCCGTTCAGGTCCACGCGCGTAATGCCGACCGCGGCCTGCTCGAAGGTCTCGCGGAAGCGCTGCTCGCTCTCGCGCTGCGCCGCTTCGGCCGCCTGGCGCGCGGTGCGCTCGCGCAGGCTGACGATGCCGAAGGCGATGTCATCGGTCATCTCGGTGAGCAGCGCGATTTCCTCGTCGTCGAAGGCATCGGGCTCGACCGCGTACAGGGCGAGCGCGCCGAGGAGGCGGCCGTCACCCTTGAGCGGCAGCGCGATGGAGGACTGGAAGCCGCGCTGCAGGGCCCGGGCGCGGCGCCGCACGTGCGCCGGGTCGTTGAGGATGTTGCGAGCGATGTGGGGCTCACCGGTCGCCATCACCTCGCTCAGGAAGCCCTGGTAGCGCCCGTCCGCGCCCCAGCCGTCTGAACCGGTCATGGGCGTATCGCCCTCGAAGCCGGCATGGGCCGCGGCATACACCGGGCGCGTGGAATCGCCCGTCGCCAGTCCCACCCAGGCCATCTTGTAGCCACCGGATTCGACGACGACGCGGCACATGCTCTCCAGCATCGCCGTCTCGTCGGCGGCGTGCACCAGGATCTGGTTGCACTCCACCATCACGCGCCGCGCGCGCATCAGGCGTCCGAGCCGCGCCTCGGTTTGCTTGCGCTGCGAGATGTCTTCGATGACCTGGATCAGGTAGGGCGCGCCGGTCGTCGGGCTCCGCGCGAGGGTGACCGTGCGATTGACCCAGATCTCCGTGCCGTCCTTGCGCCGGTAGCGCTTTTCGGCTGCGAAAGACGCGCGCCGGCCGGCAAGGAGCTCCTGCCGCAACATGTCCTGCCGGTCCCGGTCATCGGGATGCGTGAGATCGCGCGTGGTGAGCCCCAGCAATTCGGCGGCGGTGTAGCCGACGATCTGGCACAGCTTGCTGTTGACCTGCAGAAACCGGCCTTCGGTAGTCGTGTGCGCCACGCCGACCGCGGCCTGCTCGAACGTGGCGCGGAAGCGTTCCTCGCTCTCGCGCAGCGCCTGCTCCGCGCGGGTATAATCCACCCTCTCCCGCGCAGGCGCCTCGCCGCTTCCGCGCGCTGCGCGGGCCTTGCGCCCCGCCCTCTTGTTACGAATTCTGGCTGAATACCCGGCCATCCTCCTCCCCTGGGGACGATCGCCGATATTGACGCTACTCCCCCCGGTGAAAAAACGCAAAGATTCGGGCCGGCGCGTCCGGGATCATGCTTTTCCCTCGTTCATTCCCCCTCCCCCGCACGGTCTTTACCTGCCCACCGTGCCGGCCACGGCGTGCTGCCCGGTTGCGGCCGCCGCCTCGGCCCGGACGCGCAACGCATTGCGCACCTCGGCCCGCAGCCGCTCCTCGCTGATGCCCTTGGGCAGGAAGCGGAAGATCTCGCCCTTGTTCACCGCGTCGGCGACGGACTGGAAGTCGGTGAAGCCGCTCGTCATCATGCGCACCGTTTTCGGCGAGAGCGCCTTCACCCGCTGCAGGAAGTCCACCCCGGAAGCGCCGGGCATGTTCTGGTCGGAGATCACCACGTCCACGCGGTGCTGGCCGAGCAGCTCTAGCGCCTCGTGCGCGTTGCGCGCCGTGAGCAGGCAGTAGTCGTCCTTGTCGAGCAGGCGCTTGAGCAGCGTCAACGCATCGTCGTCATCATCCACCAGCAGCACGGTCGGCGCGCCCCCCTCCAGGAAAGCTGCCGCCCGGCTCATGCGGCGCCGCTCCTTGAGCCAGACCCCGCATTCCTCCGCGGCGAGGGGGCGCGAGAAATGGTATCCCTGGATCTCGTCGCAGCCGTGTTCGGCGAGGAACGCGAGTTGCGCCTCGGTCTCCACGCCCTCCGCGATGACTTTCAGTCCCAGATTGTGCGCCATCGAGATCACCGTGCGCGTGATGGTGGCGTCGTCGCCGTCGGTGGTGAGGTCGCGTATGAACGAGTGGTCAATCTTCAGGGCGTCCAGCGGGAAGCGCTTGAGGTAGCCAAGGCTCGAATATCCCGTTCCGAAGTCGTCAATCGCGAGACGCACGCCGAGCTTCTCCAGGTACTCGAGCGTGCGCACCGCTTCCTCGGTGTTCGCCATGATGGAGCTTTCCGTGATCTCGAGCTCGATCAGCGCGGGATCCACCTGGTGCTCCTCCATCACGCGCTGGATCGTGGGGCCCAGCTCCCGCGCGCTGAACTGCCGCGCGGAAAGGTTGACGGCGACCGGTACCGGCTCGATTCCCGCTTCCTGCCAGGCCTTGATCTGGGCGCAGACGGCGCCGAGGACCCAGGCCCCGACCGGGATGATGAGGCCGGTATCTTCCAGTACCGTCATGAATTCGCCCGGCGACACCAGCCCCCGCTCCGGATGCTGCCAGCGCAGCAAGGCCTCGACGCCGACCATCGTGCCGTCGGCGATACTCGCCTTCGGCTGGAAGTGGAGCAGAAATTCCCCGCGCTCGAGCGCGCGGCGCAGGCCGTTCTCCATGCTCAGGGCCTCGACCGCCCGGGCGTTCATCTCGGCGGTGTAGAACTGGCAGTTGTTGCGACCGAGCTCCTTCGCCCGGTACATCGCCACGTCCGCGTTGCGGATCAGCGTGTCCTGCTCCGTGCTGTCATCGGGATAGAGCGTGATGCCGATGCTCGCGGTCAGGTAGATCTCGGAGTCCTCGATCTTGAAGGGCTCGTTGAAGCTCGCCATGAGCTTCTGCGCGACGAGATTCGCGTCCTGCGGGCTGGACAGACTGGACAGGACGATCGCGAATTCGTCGCCGCCGAGCCGTCCCACCGTGTCGCCCGTTCGCACCGAGCCGGTCAGCCGCTCCGACAGCTGCTGCAGCAACCGGTCGCCCACCGCGTGGCCGAGCGTGTCGTTGACGTTCTTGAAGCGGTCCACGTCAATGAACATGACGCCCACCGTCCACTGGTTGCGCCGGGCCTGGGCGAGCGCCTGCCGCAGGCGGTCGTAGAACAGCACGCGGTTGGGCAGGCTCGTGAGCGCGTCGTAGTGCGCCAGCTGCAGCAGACGCTCTTCCGCCAGCCTGCGCTCCGTCACGTCTTCCGCGATCCCGGCGATGCGATACACCCTGCCGGCTTCATCGCACACCGGGAACGCCCGATCGTGCACCCAGCGGATCGTGCCGTCCGGCCGCACCACGCGGTAGGTCACATCGTAGCCGCCCGCCGCGGTCGCCTTCCTTGCTTCATACACGCGCCGCCGGTCGTCCCGGTGCACCGCATTGACCAGTACGCGGCGGCTGGCGTGGATCTCCTGCAGCGAGCGCCCGATCATGCTTTCCGCGGCGGGGCTGACGTAGAGCGTCTGCCTCTGCCCGACGTCTGCGATCCAGAACGCCTGCGGGATGTTGTTCGCGAGCTGGCGGAACTGCTCCTCGCTCTCCCGCAGGGCGGCCTCCGTGCGGCGGCGGTCGGTGATGTCGCTGACCAGGATCATCCTTGCCGTCCGGCCCTCAAACTCGAACGGCCTCGCCCTCACTTCGGCGATGATCGGCTTCCCGTCCCTGGTGAGATGGCGGCGGACACGCTCGCTCGGCGCACGCGGATCGCGCTCGCGCAGCTCGCGCTCGACCGCGGCGCGATCCTCCCCGACCTGCAGATCGAGGATGCTCATCGTCTTGAATTCTTCCTGCGAGTAGCCGTATTTTTCCACCGCCGCACGGTTCACCGCCCGGATCATCAGCGTCTCATCGTCCATGACCAGAAGCGGCAGCGGCGCCAGTTCGAACAGGCGGCGGTAACGCTCCTCGCTTTCCTGCAGCGCCTGCTCGGCCCGCTTGCGGTCGGTGAGGTCGCGGTTCACTCCCACGACGCCCAGCACGTTGCCGGCGCCATCCCGCAAGGGCACCTTGGTCGTGACGTGCCAGCGCACGGCCCCGGACGGGCCCGGGGTGGACCGCTCGCGGTTCAGGACCGGATTTCCAGTCTCCATGACCGCCTGGTCCTCGGCATGCAGCCGTTGCGCCACCTCGCGCGGGAAAAGATCGAATGCCGTCTTGCCGACGATTTCATCGTGATTCTGAATGCCGTGCACTTTCAGGTTCGCCGCGTTTTCCAGCAGGAAACGGCCCTCGCGGTCCTTGACGTAGATGCGGTCCGGAAGCGTGTCAATGATGGTGCGCAGCAGCGTGCGCTCGCGGGCGACCGCCTCCTCCGCCCGCTTGCGCTCGGTGATGTCCTCGATAAGGCGGATGAAGTAAAGCGGGCTGCCCGCCGCGTTCCTGGCCAGCGATACGGTCCTCCTGCCCCAGAAGGTCGAGCCGTCCTTGCGCCGGTACAGCCGTTCCGAAGAGAACGTGCTCATGTCTCCTTCCAGCATGCTCTTCCAGTACTTCGGCAGGTCCGCGCCCACGTAATCCGCATGGGTGATCTGGGCCGTCGTCATGCCGAGCAGCTCGTCGTGCGCATAGCCGAACATCTCGCACAGCTTGGAATTCGCGTGCAGGATCCGGCCGCGATCGAGATCGGTGTGCATGATGCCGATGGGGGCATTGTCGAAGGTCAAGCGGTAGCGCTCCGCCGCCTCCTTGCGCTCGGTGATGTCCTCGATCACGCCGATGACATATTGCGGCCGTCCGGCAGCGTCGCGGGCGAGGGATATGGTGCGGCGCGCCCATATGATCGTGCCGTTCTTGCGCACGTAGCGCTTTTCTCCGGAAGCCGACCGCACTGCGCCCTGCGCAACCTGCGTGCGGTACTTGCCCTGTCCGTAATCGTCAGGATGAGTGACGTCGCGGATGTGCTTGCCCAGCAGCTCGTCCCTGCCGTAGCCCAGCATGTCGCAGAACTTCTGGTTGAAGTCCACGAGCACGCCGTTCAGGTCCACGCGCGTGAGGCCGACCGCGGCCTGCTCGAAGGTCTCGCGGAAGCGCTGCTCGCTCTCGCGCTGCGCCGCTTCGGCCGCCTGGCGGGCGACGCGCTCGCGCAGGCTGACGATGCCGAAGGCGATATCGTCGGCCAGCCCCCTGAGCAGCGCGATTTCCTCGTCGTCGAAGGCGTCGGGCTCGCGTGCATAGATGTTGAAGCCGCCGATGCAGCGGCCGTCAATCTTCAGCGGCAGGCTGATCATGGACTGGTAGCCTTGCCGGCGGGCGCGCTCGGCGCGGTGCTGCATATCGGGATCGGTGAGGACATCGCGCATGAGACAGGCCTCCCCGCTCGCGATGACCTGGCCCATTACGCCCTGGTGCCGTCCCCCGCCCGCCCAGCTGCGCTGCAACCGCTCGAGGTAGCCCTCTTCGAAGCCCGCCGCAGCCACCGTGCGGATTGATTTCTGCTCGTCATCCTGGGCAAATCCGATGTAGGCCTGGACGTAGCCGCCCGATTCCACCGTGATGCGGCACACTTCCTGCAGCAGATCGGCTTCGGAAGACGCATGCAGCTGGGCGTGGTTGCCCTCGGCCAGGATCCGGTGCGCCCGGCTGGCGCGCGCGAGGCGTCGCTCGGTGCGCTTGCGCTCCGTGATGTCTTCGAACACCTGTATCAGGTACGGCTGCCCGCCGGCCTGATGCGACAGACTCACGGTGCGGTTGACCCAGATGACCTTCCCGTCCGGGCGGACGAAGCGTTTCTCGCCGCTGAAGGCGTGGCGGACTCCCGCGAGCAGCTCGAGTCTCAGGCTGTCCTGCCGGTCCCGGTCGTCGGGATGCGTGAGATCGCGCGTGGTCCGCTGCAGAAGTTCCGGTGCCGCATAGCCCAGAATGTCGCACAGCTTGCTGTTGACCTCCAGAAACCGGCCATCGGTGGTGGTATGCGCGATGCCGACCGCCGCCTGGTCGAACGTGGCCGCGAAGCGGTCCTCGGCCGCCTCCCGGCCGCGCTCCAGGGCTTGCTGGATCTCGCGCGCCTGCTGGCGCAACGCCCGGTGCTCCAGCGTGGCGGTGATCGCCGGTGCCAGCCGCATGAGCCGGTCCTTGGACAGGAAATCGGCGGCGCCGCGCCGGACGGCCTCGAGCACTTCCTCGTCCCGTGCCAATCCGGATACGAGGACGAGGGGCACGTCGAGCCCGCGCTCCTTCAGGTGGTCCAGGGCGCCAAGGGCGTCGAAGTCCGGAAGGTGATAGTCCGACAGCACCAGGTCGGGCGCCGGATCGAGCTGCGCGACGAACTCCGATCTGTTGCGCGCGCGTTTCAGGGAATAGGCAAACCCCGCGTGCCGCAACGCGCGCTCCACCAGCAATGCATCCTCGTCGTCGTCCTCGAGCAGCAGGACGTTGAGAACGATCACGGCCTCGAGCGGCGGCGTCACGCTTCCCACGGGTCCCATCCTCTTCCTCCCACAGCCGGGCTTCGCCGTTGGTTCCGCATGCCGGCCCGTTCGGCCCGCAGCGCCGGCGGATAGCCACGCCGCCATCATAAGGCCATGATTGGCAGGAACAATCGGGGTTTCCCTGAGTTTTGGCCGGGGAATACCCTAGCCCCGATCCTCAGGCAGCGCCCTCGCCGGCAGAACGGTGGGCCTCAGCGATCCGGGCTCACCAGCCCATGGCGGATGGCGAACCGCACCAGCCCGGCAACGTCGTGGATATCGAGGCGCTCCATCAGCTGGGCACGGTGGGTCTCGACGGTCTTGACGCTGAGAAGGAGCTTGCGCGCGATGTCCTTGGTGCCGTGGCCCTCGGCGATGAGCTGCAGGACCTCGCGCTGGCGCCCGGTCAGCAGGGCGAGCGGCTGCGCGTCCTGCCCTGTTCCCCGCAGGTAGCTTTCGACCACCTGGCGCGAGATCGGCGGGCTGAGATAGATCTCCCCGCGGCTGACCGCCTGCAGCGCCAGCTCGAGCTCGAGCGGCGCCGAGTCCTTGACCAGATAGCCCGAGGCTCCGGCACGCAAGGCCTGCAACGCGTAGTCTTCGCCGGCGTGCATGGAAAGCATGATGATCTTGACGCCGGGAAACGCCTTCCTCAGGTGCAGGGCCGCCTCGAGCCCGTTCATCCCCGGCATGGTGATGTCCATCAGCACGACGTCCGGCCGGTGAGCGGACACCAGAGCGAGAACTTCGTGCCCGTTGCCCGCTTCGGCCACCACCTCGACCCCCTTCAACTGTCCCGCCAGGGAACGCAGGCCCGCCCGCACCAGGGTGTGATCGTCGGCGAGCAGGACACGCAACGGCGTCACGGATCCACCGGTGCACTTGGTGCGGCAGGCCCGTCCCCGGCCGGGGCGAGCGGGAAGCGCGCTTTCAGCCGGGTCCCCTGCCCCGGCGTGGAAGACCACTCGATACGCCCGCCGGCAAGGGCGGCGCGCTCTTCCATCCCGACCAGGCCGAGGCTCGCGCCTTCACCCGCGCGGCGCTGCGCCGCCGCGACATCGAAACCCCTGCCGTCGTCCTCCACCACGAGCTCCATTTCCCCCGCGAGGCATTGCAAACGGACGTGCACGCGCTTCGCGTCCGCATGGCGCAGGATGTTGGTGACGGCCTCCTGCGTGATCCGGAAGCACGCGGTCTCGACATCGGGCTGCAGCCGTACAGGCAGATCGTCCACAGTGAACTGAAGGTCGAAACCGCCGGTGCGCGACTGGCGCTCGAGATACCAGCGCAGCGCCGGGCGCAGGCCCAGGTCGTCGAGCTGGGAGGGACGGAGGTCGAGAGAAAGCCCCCTCACCTGCTCCAGCGCCCCGTCCACGATGCGCAGGCTGTCCTCGATCTGCGTAACGGAGCGCATCTCCGGCCGCATCAGCAGCGACTGCAGGCTGATCTTCACCGCGGTCAGGGTCTGCCCGATCTCGTCGTGCAGCTCGCGCGCAAGGGCGCGGCGCTCGTTTTCCTGGATCTGTATCATGCGGCCCGAAAGCGCCTGCAGGCGGCGATGCGCCTCCACCAGGGCCGCTTCCGCCTGCCGCCGGCTGCGCCGCATCTGCGCTTCCTGCAATTCGCGCCGGATGGCGGGTACCAGGCGCCCGAGCGCCGATTTCATCACGTAGTCGTGGGCGCCGGCCTTCATCGCGGCGACCGCCGTTTCCTCGCCGATCGCGCCGGAAACGATGATGAAGGGGACATCGAGGCCCCGCCCGCTCACGATTTCCAGCGCCTCCGGCCCGCTGAAACGCGGCATCGAGTAATCGGCGAGCACCACGTCCCACGGCTCTGCCGCGAGCGCCCGCTTCATCGCCTCTGCGGTCTCCACCCGCCGGTGCCGGGGATCGTAACCGCCGCGTACTAGCGCGCGGACGATGAACAGGGCGTCATCCTCGCTGTCCTCGACGATCAGAACGCGCAGCGGCGGGGATGTCAATCTTCCTCCTCCCGGCCCGGGAGTTCGCCGGACTTTGGCCGCTGCGCCGGGTCCGGCATGCTGCCGGTGCGCTTACTTCCGGCCATCGCCGGGAATTCCTCGCGGATCGTCCAGTGTAAAGTAAAAAGTAGCGCCGCGCTCCACCGCTGCTTCCGCCCATATTTCGCCGCCGTGACGCCGGACGATGCGCCGGACCGTGGCAAGCCCCACCCCAGTGCCCGGGAACTGCGCGGAGGTATGGAAACGCTGGAAAGCGCCGAACAGCCTGTCCGAGTAGGCCATGTCGAACCCGGCACCGTTGTCGCGCACGAAGAACACGGGCTTGCCAGCGTCCCGGGCCGTTGCGACCTCGATCGCCGGCGCCGGGTTGTCCGCCGTGAATTTCCAGGAATTGTGCAGCAGGTTCTGCAACGCGATCCGCACCAGGCTCGGATCGCCGCGTGCGGTCATCCCGGGCTCGATTTTTACGCGCACTTTGCGCCCCGGCTCCTGCCGCCGCAGCTCTTCCACGATCTCCATCGCCAGGGTGCTGAGATCAACGTCGTCGTTGCGCATTTCCGCCCTCGAAACCCGCGACAGCACCAGCAGGTCCTCGATCAGCGCGGCCATGCGCTGGGCCGCGGCGCATATCCGCCGCAGGTAGTCCCGGCCGGTGTCGTCGAGGCGGGCCGCGCAATCTTCCAGCAGCGCCCGGCTGAACCCCTCCATGCTGCGCAACGGCGCACGCAGGTCGTGGGACACCGAGTAGGAGAAGGACTCGAGCTCCTCGTTCGCCATCTCGAGTTGCCGCGTGCGCTCGATCACCCGCTGATCGAGCTCGGCGTTGAGCTTGCGTATCTCCTCCTCCGCCCGGATGCGTTCCGTGACGTCGGCGGCCAGCACGATGCGCAGCGGCCGCCGGGGATCGGCGAGAGGGCTCGCCAGCAACTCGACATTGATCACGGTCCCGTCCTTCCTGCGATGGCGGGTCTGGTGCGTCAGGACGGCGCCGGAGTCCGTGCGCTTCAAGTTCCCGAGATTGCGCGGGACATCGTCCTCCGGCCATAGATCAACCAAGGTCATGCGGGAGAACTCGTCCTTCGAATAGCCGTATTGCCGGGTGGCGGCTTCGTTCACCGCCTGGAAGGCGAGCGTGTCCCGGTCATAGACCCACATCGGGCTCGGGTTGAGGTCGAACAGATAGCGGTAACGCTCTTCTCTCTCGCGCAGCGCCTGCTCCGCCCGTTTCCGCTCGGTAATATCGTTCACCAGCGACATGCGCGCAGGGCGGCCCTGGAAATCGAATTCCTGCGAGATCACCTCCACGTCAATGATGCTGCCGTCTCTCCTCTGGTGGCGCCCGTACCGGCGCAACTCGCCGCGGGAGCCGGTTTGCTGGAGGTAAGCATTCCACTCCGGCCTGTCTTCCGGGGGAATGAGGTCGGAGATCTTCATGCGCAGGAATTCCTCGCGCGTATAGCCGTACAGCCGTACCGCAGCCTCGTTCACGCCCAGATAGCGTTGGGTGCCGATATCCCGCACCCACATCGGCAGCGGGTTGGCCTCAAACAGATAGGGATAGTGCTGTTCTTTCCGGCGCAACGCCTTCCCGGGACGCCCGCCCTCCCCGGATCCGGCGCCTGCGGATTTCCCGGCTCTGGTCCGCTTCGTCTGTCCCGCCATCTTGCTCCCCCGTGAACGGCCGTTCAAAGCTCGCCGAGCGCCTTGACGTGGGCGGCGACGCTGCGGCCGAGGGCGTGCAGCTCGTATCCGCCTTCGAGCACCGACACGATCCGTCCGCCGGCGTGGCGCTGCGCCGCCGCCTTGATCCGCTCGGTGACCCAGGTGTAATCGGACTCCACGAGGTTGAGCATGGCCATGTCGTCGTCGCGATGAGCGTCGAATCCGGCCGACACGAACAACATCTCCGGCTTGAACGCGTCCAACGCCGGCAGCCAGTGCTGCTCCACCGCCGTGCGGAATTCCCTGCCGCCGCTATAGGCCGCGAGCGGGATGTTGACCATGCGCCCGGAACGCCCCTCGATGCCGCTGTAGGGATAGAACGGGTGCTGGAACGTGGACACCATCAGCACGCGCGGATCGTCGCGGAAGATCGCTTCCGTGCCGTTGCCGTGGTGCACGTCGAAATCCGCGATCGCCACCCGCTTCAGTCCGTGCGCCTCGAGCGCGTGCGCTGCCGCGACCGCCACGTTGTTGAACAGGCAGAATCCCATGGCGCGGGCGCGCTCGGCGTGGTGACCCGGCGGCCGCACGCTGCAAAATGCCGCCGCCGCTTCCCCGTTCACGACCATGTCGGTGGCCAGCACCGCGGCGCCGGCGGCGCGCCGCGCGGCGGACAGGGTATGGGGATTCATCGCCGTATCGGGGTCGAGATGGACCAGCCCCCGTTCCGGTGCCGCCCGCTCCAGCCCCGAGACGTAACGAGGCTCGTGCACCCGCTCCAGGTGCTCGCGCCGGACGGCCGGCGCCTCCGCGTGCCGCAGGAAGTTGATCAGGCCGGATGCGGTGAGCTGGTCCTCGATTGCGCGCAGCCGCGCCGGACACTCGGGGTGGGATGCGCCCATGTCGTGCAGCAGGCAGTCGCCATGGGTGATGAAGGCGATGGTCACTGAAAAACCGGTGAGAGGTGAGGAGTGAGGGGTGACGGGCGGCCGGCACTCACGCCCCCATCCCGGGCTCCCTGCATTCCCGTTTTGCACGCTCCGATGCGCATTCCTGCAATTATAATGGCGATCGCGCCGTCCGCGAGGCCGCCGCGCGCATCGTCGTGCAACCCTACCCTTCCCACCTGGTCCAACGCGTGACGCTCGAGGACGGCTCGCAGGTCACGTTGCGCCCGATACGACCGGAAGACGCGGAAATCGAGCAGGCGTTCGTGCGCAACCTCTCCGACGAAGCGCGTTATTTCCGCTTCATGGACACGCTGCGCGAGCTGCCGCCGAACCTGCTGTCGCAGTTCACGCAGGTTGACTACGAGAAACACATGGCGCTGATCGCCGTGACCGAGCGCGACGGAAGGCAGACCGAGGTCGCGGTCGCGCGCTACGTGGTGGACGACGACGGCCGGCAGTGCGAATTCGCCATCGTGGTCGCCGACGGCTGGCAGCGGAAAGGACTCGGCAGCGAGCTGATGCGCGCCCTGATGGCCGCGGCGCGCGCCGCTGGCGTGCGGGTCATGCACGGCAACGTGCTGGCCGGCAACCAGAAGATGCTGCGGCTGATGCACCGCCTCGGCTTCACGGCGCGGCACGACGAAAACGATCCCCGTACGATACGGGTTGAAACCATGCTGTAAGGAGGGGCGGCGATGGCGCCCGACACGGGACGAAAGCCACGGGATGTGGCAAACTCAACGGGTCGCCCCATCCCGCGCAACATGACGCAGCAGGTCGAGAAAGTCGTCGCCCAGGTCGGCAGCATCATCCTCGGCAAGGCGCGCCAGATTCGGCTCGCCATCGCGTGCCTGCTCGCGCGCGGCCATCTCCTGATCGAGGACATCCCCGGCGTCGGCAAGACCATGCTCGCGCACGCGCTCGCCACTTCCCTCGGGCTCGATTTCCAGCGCATCCAGTTCACCAGCGATCTCCTGCCCGCCGATATCATCGGCGTTTCCATCTACGACCGCGAGAATGGCGGCTTCCGGTTCCATCCCGGCCCGATATTCAGCCAGGTGGTGCTGGCCGACGAGGTCAACCGCGCCACGCCCAAGGCGCAAAGCGCGCTGCTCGAAGCGATGGAGGAGCACCAGGTGACGGCCGAGGGCGAGACGCGACGCCTGCGGCAGCCGTTCTTCGTGATCGCCACCCAGAATCCGTCCTACCAGGTCGGGACCTTCCCGCTGCCGGAATCGCAACTCGACCGCTTTCTGATGCGCATCCACCTCGGCTATCCCGACAACGAGGCCGAGCGGGCGCTGCTGCAGGGAGAGGACCGGCGCGATCTGCTGGCGGGGCTCGATCCGTGCATGACGGCGCAGGAGCTGATCGCGCTGCAGCACGATGCGCAGCAGATCCACGCCTCCGCCGCCCTCCTCGATTACGTGCAGGCGCTGGTGGGCCACACCCGCCGTGCCGCGGAATACGTCAACGGCCTGTCGCCGCGCGCGGCGCTCGCGGTCCTGTACGCCGCGCGCGCCTGGGCGCTGATGGCGGGCCGCGGCCACGCGGTGCCGGAAGACGTGCAGGCCGTGCTCCCCGGAGTGGTCGGCCACCGCCTGATCCCGGCCGATGAAACCGGCCGCATAAATGGCGCCGACGTCGCGGCCCGCCTCATCAGGCAGGTCGCCATACCGTAACGTTCAGTGTTCCGTGTTCCGTGTTCGGGGGTTCCGGGTTAGAGTTGAACACTGAACATTGAACACTGAACCCGGAACTCGGAACCCTGAACTCGGAACCCGGAACCCGGAACGACACATGTACGCCGCGCTCAAGGACCGCTTTCTCTCCCGCCTGTTTCAATGGGGCGGCCCCCGATCGGGAACGATCGTGCTGGCGCAGCGGCGCGTGTTCATCCTGCCCACGCGCCAGGGGCTGATGTTCGCGTTCGTGCTGCTGCTGATGCTCATCGGCTCGACCAACTACAATCTGGGCCTCGGCTTCGTCCTCACCTTCCTGCTCGGCGCCATGGGCATCAATGCCATGCTCCACACCTTCCGCAATCTCGCCAATCTGCGCATCGCGGCGGGACGTGCCGGCCCGGTGTTCGCCGGGGACATCGCCCGTTTCACCATCCACGTGGAAAACGGTGGCGAGACCGATCGTTATGCGATCGGGCTCACGCACGACAGGAAGGAGGCGGTCTTCATTGACGCCCCGGCGCGCGCCAACGTGCCCGCAACGATCGGCATCCCCGCCCCGCGCCGCGGCATCCTGCGTCCCGGCCGGCTGACGCTGTTCACGCGTTACCCGCTCGGAATCTACTACGCATGGGCCTACCTCGAGCTCGACATGCAATGCGTGGTGTATCCCCGCCCCGCCAGCCCGGGCCTGCCGTTGCCGCCCGCCGCCTCGAGCCCGGGCGCCGGTGCCGAACGCGGCAACGGCCAGGAGGATTTTTCCGGGTTGCGGCAATACCACCCGGGCGATTCGCCGCGCCACATCGCGTGGAAGGTCGCCGCGCGCGATCAGGGGCTGCTCACCAAGCAGTTCAGCGGGCGCGCCGAGACCGAGCTCCGGCTCGATTGGGCGCTGCTGCCGCCGCAACTGAACACGGAAGAAAGGCTCGCGCACCTTGCGCGCTGGGTGCTCGACGCGCACGCCCGCGGCCTCTCGTACGGGCTGCGCCTGCCCGGTGCGACGGTGGACATGGCCATGGGAGAAGCGCACCGCGAGCGCTGTCTCGAAGCGCTGGCGCTTTTTGAACAGGGGGGTAAAGGAATGAACGGGTGAGCCCCTTCCCGCCCTCACTCATTCACCGGTTCCGGAAATGACAGACACCGCACAGCCTCTCGCTCAACGCCATGTGCTCTGGCTGGTGCTGTCGCTCGTCATGGTCGCGGCGCCGCACGCCTTGCGTCTGCCGTGGTGGTTGATTGCGCTGTTCGCCACTCTCGCCGCCTGGCGGGTCTATATCGGCCATGTCCGCATTCCGCTCCCCAACCGCTGGCTGCTGCTGCTGATCGTCATCGCCGCCACGGCCGGCGTGTACCTCGGCTACCGCACCCTTTTCGGCCGCGACGCCGGCGTGGCGCTGCTGGTGGCGATGCTGGGACTGAAGCTGCTCGAAACCCGGTCGTTGCGCGACGCGATGTTGCTGATCTTCCTCGGCTACTTCCTGGTGATCACGAACTTCTTCTACTCCCAGACCATGCTCACCGCGTTCTACCTGCTGGCGAGCGTCTGGATGATCACCGCGACGATGGTCGGCCTGCACTACGCACGCACCGAGCCGCCGTTGCGCGTGCAGCTGCGCACCGCAGGCGTGCTGCTCGCGCAGTCGGCCCCGCTCATGCTGGTGCTGTTCGTCCTGTTCCCGCGCGTACCGGGCCCCTTGTGGGGCATGCCGCAGGATGCCTCCACCGGCGTAAGCGGCCTGTCCGACACCATGACCCCGGGCAGCATTGCCAACCTCATCCTGTCGGATGCAGTCGCGTTCCGCGTCAAGTTCGAGTCCGAGATTCCGCGCGCCAAGGACCTCTACTGGCGCGGGCCGGTATTGTGGGACTTCGACGGCCGCACCTGGACGGCGCCGCGCTTTCTCTACGGGAAGCCGGAGTTCGACCCCGGCGGCAAGCCGGTCCGCTACGAGGTGACGATCGAGCCTCACTACAAGCGGTGGCTGTTCGCGCTCGACCTCCCCGGCCGAGTGCCGCCGCGCGCGCATTCCGGCTCGGATTTCCAGCTTCTCGCCTTCGCGCCGGTGAACAGCCGCCAGCGCTACGACATGGTGTCGTACCTCAATTCCACCTACGGCGTCAGGGAAAGCCGGTTCGCGCTCCGCCGCGCGCTCGCGCTGCCGGACGGCTTCAATCCGCGCAGCGTCGAGCTGGCCCGGTCGTTGCGCCGGGAATTCCCGGACGACAAGGCGCTGATCCGCGAAGTCCTGCGCCGGTTCAACACCCAGGGTTTTTCCTATACCCTGTCGCCGCCGCTGCTCGGCACGAACTCGGTTGACGAATTCCTGTTTGAAGTGCGCAGCGGCTTCTGCGAGATCTACGCATCCTCGTTCGCGGTCCTGATGCGCGCCGCCGGCATTCCGACGCGCATCGTGACCGGCTACCAGGGCGGCGAAATCAACCCGATGGGCGGCTACATGATCGTGCGCCAGGCGTTCGCCCATGCCTGGAACGAGGTCTGGATCGAGGGTGAAGGCTGGAAGCGCGTTGATCCCACTGCCGCGGTGTCGCCGCTGCGCGTCGAGTCGGGCATCGCCGCCGCGGCGGCGCGCTCCGATCCGCTGCCGCTGCTGGTCCGCGGCGACTTCGCGCTCCTGCGCGAGCTGCAGATGACCCTGGACCTCTTCACGAATTCATGGAATCAGTGGGTGCTGGGGTACACCCCGGAACGCCAGCGCCTGCTGCTGGCAGGCGTCGGCATGGACGACGCAACCTGGCAGAAGATGGCCGCCGCGCTCCTGATCGTCACGGGAGCGATCGTCGCGGTGCTCGCGATGCTGATGCTGCGCCGGCTCAACGCGCGGGTGCGCGATCCGGTGAAAATCGCGTACCTCCGGTTCTGCGACAAGCTGCGGCGAAAAGGCCTGCCGCGCGGGCCCGCCGAGGGACCGGGGGATTACGCGCGCCGGATCGAGCAATCGCGGCCCGATCTCACGCCCGCCATCGCCGCCATCACCCGGCTCTACGTCGCCCTGCGCTACGGTGCGCAAACCGGCGCCGACCGGGTCAGCGAGCTGCGGCGTCTCGTGCGGCAGTTCAGCGCCTGACACCGCAGTGATAAATGCAGAATGATGAGTGATGAGCCGGTATTTTCATTTTTCACTTCGCACTCCGCACTCAGCACTGTCTATGCCGGCGGCAGCAGCTTCAGCGGATCCACCGGCTTGCCGAAGCGCCGGATCTCGAAGTAGAGCTTGACCTCGTCGGCATCGGTATTGCCCATCTCGGCGATCTTCTGTCCCTGGGAGATGGTCTCGCCTTCCTTGACCAGCAGCTTGCTGTTATTGGCATAGACGCTCAGGAAGATGCTGTTGTGCTTGATGACGATCAGCTTGCCGAATCCCCGGATGCCGGTGCCGCTGAAGATCACGCGGCCAGGGGCGCTCGCCAGCACCGGCTGGCCGAGCCGGCCGGCGATGCTGATACCTTTGAAATTGGTGCCGCCGTTGAACGTGCTGATGACCTTGCCGTTCGCCGGCCAGGCCCACTCTATGTTGTCGTCATCCCTGCCCGGCGACGGGCTGGGGTCCGTCTTCGCCGGGACCGGTTCGGGCTTCAAGTTCGCGAGCTGGGCATAGGCCTGGTCGGAGTACGGCACGCGCACCGCCTTGGGCTGGGTCTTGACGCCTTCAACGCCGGCCGCAGCGGGCGCCGCCGGCGCGCCGTCGAGCGGCTGTGCGACCACGCCCGGCGCCGTCTTGAGCGGAGCCGTCACCGCCGCAGCCTGCGGCGGCGCACTGAGCCGCAGCGGCTGGCCGGCGCGTATCGCGGCCGGGTCGGTAATGCCGTTCCACTGCGCCAGTTCACGATAATCGAGCCCCTGGTCGAGCGCGATGCTGTACAGGGTGTCCCCCTTCCTGACGGTGTAGAACTCCGGGCGCGTGTCCGCCGGCCGCGCAGCGGGCTTGGCCGCCGCGGCCGGCTTGGCGGGCGCGGCGGCTTTCGCCGGGGGCGCGCGGTCCACGACCGGCGCGCCGCGCTTCACGGCGCACCCCGCCGTCAGCACCGCGACCGCGGCGCACGCCAGAACCCATCTCGAAGAGGAAAGCAGCACCCTGCCGTCACCCCACGCCGGGCAACAACGGGACGAACCTGACCGGCTCCATGCGCCGCTCGGTGTAACCCTTCGCGGCGCGCTCGATCACGCACAGATACTGGTCGGCCTTCCCTGCCATCGGCAAAATCATTCTACCACCCGCGCTCAGTTGTTCGACCAGCTTCTCCGGCACGCGGTTCGCGGCGGCGGTCATCACGATGGCGTCGAACGGTGACACGCCGGGCATGCCGGCATGCCCGTCGCCGTGCCGCAGGTGAATGTTGGTGATGCCGGCCTCCCGCAGGTTCTTGCGCGCCTTCCGGATCAGCGCGGCGATCCGTTCCATCGAATAAACCTGTTTCGCGAGCTTCGCCAGTATCGCGGTCTGGTAGCCGCAGCCGGTGCCGATTTCAAGCACTTTCCCGGGCGCGCCTCCGGCGCATGCCAGCTCGGTCATGCGGGCAACGGTGTGCGGGTTCGAAATCGTCTGTCCGAAGCCGATCGGGAGCGACATATCCTCGTAGGCGCGGCTCGCCAGTGCTTCGTCCACGAAGACGTGGCGCGGCACTTGCGCCATGACCGCGAGCACCGCCTCGTCGCGGATGCCCTGTGCGCGCAGGCGCTCGATCATGCGCAGGCGCGTGCGCTGCGAGGTCATGCCGATGCCGGGGTGCTGCGCGCTCATTTCAGCCAGTCCTTCACCGCCTGCATCTGCGCATAGCGCGTGAGATCCACCTGCAACGGCGTGATCGAGACGCGGCTGTGCGCGATCGCGTTGAAGTCGGTCCCTTCGCCGGCATCCTGGGCACCGCCGGCGGCCCCGATCCAGTACACCGTCTCACCGCGCGGCGTGGCGGATTTCACCACCGGCTCCGCCTTGTGACGTCTGCCGAGGCGCGTTACTTCCATGCCCTTCAGCCCGGCCTGATCGGCGTCGGGAACGTTGACGTTGAGCAGCACCGGCTCGCCGATCGGCCGCTCCCGGAAACGGCGGACCAGGTCAACCGCCACGCGCGCGGCGGTGCCGAAATGGCCATCGCCTTCCGCCACCAGGGAAATGGCGATGGAGGGAATGCCGAGCAGGAAGCCCTCGGTCGCAGCCGCGACCGTTCCGGAATAGATCGTGTCGTCGCCCATGTTGGCGCCGTGGTTGATGCCGGAGATCACGACGTCGGGTAGTTCCTGCAGCAACCCCGTCACCGCCAGGTGCACGCAATCGGTCGGCGTGCCGTTAACGTAGTAGAACCCGTTCTGCGCGCGGCGCACCGCGAGCGGGCGGTCGAGCGTGAGCGAATTGCTCGATCCGCTGCGGTCCCGCTCGGGCGCAACGACCGTGATCTGCGCCAGCGGGGCCAGCGCTTCCGCGAGCAGCGCGATGCCCGGCGCGAAGTAGCCGTCGTCGTTGCTCAGGAGGATGCGCACGGTTCAGTGGCCGGGACCGGCGCCGGACGGCCGGCGGGAGCAGGCGGGAAAAGCAACAATGAGCGGGCGACTGCGAATTTACCGTTCAACCCGCAGGCGCTCCACGGGGGCCCTGATCTTTTCCACGTGCGCGCGGCTGGAGCCGGTTTTCAGCGCCTCGCGCGCGTCACGGCGGAAGTCTTGCAGGCAATAGGTCATTGCGGTCCTCCGCCGGGCGATCTCGGTCTTATGCGGTCGTCGTGTCATGGTCGGGGCGGTGAGATTTGAACTCACGACCACCGGCACCCCATGCCGGTACGCTACCAGGCTGCGCTACGCCCCGAAGTGCGCAAATTATAACAGAGCGCCCCGCGCCGCCCTGGCCGCCGCGCGCGCTAAACTTCCGGCGGCGCAAACGGCCGGTCGTGCTCGAGCGAAGGCAGCATGGACCGCACCTTTTCCACCCTGCCCAGATCGAGGTCGGCATAGACGATGCCGGGCGTGTCCCCCCCATCGGCGAGCACTTCGCCCCAGGGATCCACCACGAGCGAGTGGCCGTAGGTCGCGCGCTCGCCGGGATGCTCGCCGCACATGGCCGGTGCGATTACGAAACCCGCGTTCTCGATCGCCCGCGCGCGCACCAGCGTGTGCCAGTGCGCCTTTCCCGTCTCGCGCTGGAACGACGACGGTATCGCGAGCATCACGGCGCCGCGCTGGGCGAGAGCACGATACAACTGCGGGAAGCGCAGGTCGTAGCACACCGTCATGCCGAGCCCGCCCCACGGCGTATCGGCGATCACCGCACGCCCACCCGGGCGGTAGGCGCTCGATTCCCGGATTGATTTTCCGCTCGGCAGGGTGGCGTCGAACATGTGAATCTTGTCGTAAGTGGCGGCGACGGCGCCTTCCGCCGTAATCAGCACCGAGCGGTTGAACAGGCGGCCGTCGTCGCTTTTGAGCGTGAGCGATCCCGCCAGCAGCCAGATGCCGAGCGAGCGGGCGAGCGCCGTCAGCTCCGGGAGCGCCGGCTCGCCTGCGGCATCGAGCGCGCGCTCGCGCATGACACGTCCGCTGCCGTCCATCATGAGCACGTATTCGGGAGTGAAGAGGAACCGCGCCCCGCCCGCCGCCGCCTCGCGCGCCATCGCAACAAGCGCAGCCAGGTTGGCGTTGAAATCATTGCCCGCGTTCATCTGAAGACAGGCGATCCGGACGATGCCGCTCATCGGTGATCTCGCATTGAATTCATGACCGGCCCTGCGCGCGGGACCGTGGCCCGGGAGACGGGCGAACCGCGCGGGACGGAAATGCTAGTTGCGCAGCAGCTCGATGATGCTCTTCAGCTCCTGGCGCACGGAGGCGAGGTTGGCGCGGGGCGCGCGCGCCGCCCGGGACGGCTCGGATACCAGCTCGTCGAGCCGGTTGCGCGCGCCACTGATGGTGAAACCCTGGTCGTAGAGCAGTTCCCGTATGCGGCGGATGAGCAGCACCTCGTGGTGCTGGTAGTAGCGGCGGTTGCCGCGGCGCTTGACGGGCTTGAGCTGGGTAAATTCCTGCTCCCAGTAACGCAGCACGTGCGGCTTCACGCCGCACAGATCGCTTACTTCACCGATGGTGAAGTAGCGCTTCGCCGGAATCGGCGGCAGCGGCGTCCTAGGACTGTGGCTTGTTTCCATGGAAGTTCTGTTCCACCATCGCCTTCAGCTTCTGTGATGCGTGGAACGTCACGACGCGGCGCGCCGTGATCGGGATCTCTTCACCCGTCTTGGGGTTTCTTCCCGGCCGCTGCGGCTTGTCGCGCAGCTGGAAATTGCCGAAGCCGGAGAGCTTCACGCCCCGTCCGTTTTCGAGCGCGAGACGCACCTCCTCGAAGAACGATTCGACCATGTCCTTCGCCTCGCGCTTGTTGAAGCCGACCTTCTCGAACAGAAGGTCCGCCAGCTCGGCCTTGGTCAATGTCATGTGTTCCCCTTTCAACGGAGCTTCGCGTTGAATTGCTGCTGCAGTATCCGGCGCAGTTGAGAGACGGCGGATTCGACTTCCGCGTCGCTTAAAGTCTTGCGAGTATCCTGCAATAACACCCTGAATGCAAGACTCTTTTTGCCCGTCTCTACACCCGTTCCGCGATAGATGTCAAACAGCCCGATCTCGGTCACGATCGCGGGCCGCCCCCGGCGCAAGCCCTCCAGAATCGCCTGATAGCTGGTCCCCTCATCAACCACCGCGGCGATGTCGCGCCGCACCGGCGGAAATTTCGATATGTCGTTGTACGCCGGCAGTCCCCGCTCGCTTATGACGTCGTATTCGAGCTCGAACAGCACTGGCGGGAGCGGTAAATCATACTTCCGTTGCCAGCGCGGGTGCAATTCCCCGATCCAGCCGGCCATTCTGCCCTCGCAGACGATGAGGGCGGACTTGCCGGGATGCAGCGCCGGGTGTTCCGCCGGCCGGAATTCCGCGGCGCGTGGCGCGAGCAGCGCCTCGACGTCGCCCTTGACGTCGAAGAAGTCGGCGCGGCGGGCAGTGCTGCCCCACTGCTCGTGAAAAGCATCGCCACAAGCCAGCGCGCCCACCCGCACCGGCTGCAGGTAGTCGCCCGATGCCGCCGTCATGAAACAGCGGCCGATCTCGAACAGCCGCACGCGGGCCTGTTTGCGGGCGAGATTGTGCGCGAGCGCGCTGACCAGGCCGCCGGCAAGGCTCGAACGCATCACGCCCAGGTGGCCGGCGATCGGATTGGCCAGCGCCAGCGGTCCGTCGTTGCCCGCGAGATCCCGTTCCCACGCCGCGTCCACGAAACTGTAGCTCACGATCTCCTGGTAGTCGCGCGCGGCCAGCAGCCTGCGGATCGCCGCGGCGTCGCGCCGCTTCTCGGGCACCGGCAGCATCGCTGCGGCCGCTGCGGGCAAGGCCGACGGGATCCGGTCGTAGCCGTGAATGCGCGCGAGCTCCTCGATCAGGTCCTCCTCGATCGCGATGTCGAAGCGATAGCTCGGCGGCGTCACGCGGAACTCCCCTTCGATCGCCGTAAACTCGAAGCGCAGCCGGCACAGGATGTCGCTCACCTGGGCGCCGTCGAGCCGCACGCCGAGTAGCCGCTCGGCACGTCCCAGCCGCAACCGGACCGGTTCGCGTGCGGGGAACGCCGCGTGTGCCTCCGAGACCGGCCCGGCGGCACCGCCGCAGATTTCCAGCACAAGCTGCGTCGCTCGCTCGAGCGCCGCCGCGGTGCCCGCGAAATCAACGCCGCGCTCGAAGCGGTACGCGGACTCGGAACTGAAGCCGAGCCGGCGTGATTTGCCCGCGACCGCTTCAGGAGCGAAGAAGGCGCTTTCCAGGAACACATCGCGCGTGCCGTCGTTCACCGCCGTCTCGATGCCGCCCATCACGCCGGCAAGCGCCACTGCCTTGGCATCGTCGGCGATCAGCAGAAAATCCGGCGTGAGCCGCGCGGTCTGGCCGTTCAGCAGCGTGAGCTGTTCGCCGTCCCTGGCAAAGCGCACCCGGATTCCGCCCTCGAGTCTCGCGGCATCGAAGGCGTGCAACGGCTGGCCAAGCTCGAGCATCACATAGTTGGTGATGTCCACCAGCGCGCCGAGCGGGCGGATGCCGCTGCGGGAGAGCCGGCGCACCATCCATTCCGGTGTCGGGGCGCCGGCATTGACCCCGCGTACCAGGCGCCCGCAGTAACGCGGCCCGGCCTGCGGCGCCTCCAGTATGACGCCCAGCCGGTCGGCGATCGTGGCGCGCACCGTCCCGGCCTCGAGCGGAACGAGCGCCGCCCCCGTCACTGCAGCCGCCTCGCGCGCCACGCCGGCCACGCTCAGGCAATCGCCGCGATTCGGGGTCGGCTTGAGCGTTAGCAGGCAATCGTCGAGATCGAGCAGCCGGCGGACGTCGCCGCCCACCGCTGCGTCGGCCGGCAGCATCAGCAACCCCGCAGCATCCTCGGCAAGGCCCAGCTCCTTCGCCGAGCACAGCATGCCTTGCGACTCCACCCCCCGCACCTTCGCAGCCTGGATCGTCATGCCCGGCAGCCGGGCGCCCGGCAGCGCCGTCGGCACCTTGCTGCCGGTCGCCACGTTCGGCGCGCCGCATACGATGGTGAGCGGCTTGCCGCCCGCGTTCACCCGGCACACCGTCAGACGGTCGGCGTCGGGGTGGCGATCCACCTTCATCACTTCGCCGACCACGACCTGGTCGAACGGCGGCGCCACGGGCTCGATCAGCTCCACCTCCACTCCGCCCATGGTGAGGGCGTGCGCCAGCTCCTCCGTGGACAACGGCGGGTTGACGAAGGTGCGCAGCCAGTTTTCGGAAAGCTTCATCTGTGGCTAATTGAATTGCTTCAGGAACCTCAAATCGTTCTCGAAGAACAGCCTCAGGTCGTTCACGCCGTAACGCAGCATGGCGAGACGATCCGGCCCGAGTCCGAATGCGAAGCCCTGGTATTTCTCGCTGTTGATGTTTACGTTCGCCAGCACGTTGGGATGCACCATGCCGGCCCCGCCCATCTCGAGCCAGCCTTCGCCGAAGCTCATGTCAATCTCGGCGGAAGGCTCGGTAAAGGGAAAGAACGACGGCCGGAACCGCACCCTGAGATCGTCGCGCTCGAAAAATTTCCCGAGGAACTCGATCAACACGCCCTTGAGACCGGCAAACGTGACGTGCTCGTCCACCCACAAGCCCTCGATCTGGTGGAACATCGGGGAGTGCGTCGCGTCCACGGCATCCACACGGAAGACGCGACCGGGGGCGATGATCCTGACCGGTGGGCGGTGGCTTTCCAGGTAGCGGATCTGGATCGGCGAAGTGTGGGTGCGCAGCAGATGCTTGCCGTCGGCCAGATAAAAGGTGTCCTGCATGGAGCGCGCCGGGTGGTTCTCCGGTGAATTGAGCGCGGTAAAGTTATAGTAGTCGGTTTCGATTTCGGGACCGTCCGCGACCTCGAATCCCATGGAGCGGAACAGCGCCTCGATGCGGTCCATGGTGCGCGTGACCGGATGCAGACCACCCCCGCCCAGCCCGCGGCCCGGCAACGTCACGTCGAGCGTCTCTTCCTTGAGGCTTGCCTCGAGCTTGCGTTCCTGGATGCGGCTGCGCTGCTCGCGCAGGGCGGTCTCGAGCTGCTCCTTCGCGGCGTTGATGCGGCTGCCGAACGCCGGGCGCTCCACCGCCGGCAGCTTCCCCAGCCCTTTCAGCAGCCCGGTGAGCGCCCCCGACTTCCCGAGGTAGCGCGCCTTCGCCTGTTCGAGCCTGTCCGCATCGTCAATGCCCGCGAAAACCGCGAGCGCCTCGGCTACGATGGCGTCAACCTCCCGCATTTGCGCGCATTCCCGGATTCAACAAAAAAGGGAGGCTGGGCCAGCCTCCCTCGTTTCACGTTGTTGGAGGCTCAACCGGCGAGGCTGGCCTTCGCCTTCTCCACGAACTTGGAAAACGCCGGTTTGTCGAGCACCGCGATATCGGCCAGCACCTTGCGGTCCACCGCGATGTCCGCCTTCTTCAGGCCGCTCATGAAGCGGCTGTAGGTCAGGCCGTGCTCGCGTGCGGCGGCGTTGATGCGCGTAATCCACAGCGCGCGGAACTCGCGCTTGCGGTTCCGGCGGTCGCGATAGGCATACTGGCCGGCGCGCATCACCGCTTCGTTGGCGATGCGGAACACGTTCTTGCGGCGGCCGCGGAAGCCTTTGGCCTGTTTCAGGACCTTCTTGTGGGCGGCGCGCGCGATGACGCCGCGTTTGACTCGAGGCATGGCGGCTCTCCTTAATACGGCAGCATGGTGCGCACGGAGCGCTTATCCGCAGCATGGACCCCGGTGGTACCGCGCAGATGGCGCTTGCGCTTGGTGTTCTTTTTGGTGAGGATGTGGCGCACGAACGCCTGGCTGCGCTTGATCCCGCCGCCGGCGAGCTTCTTGAAGCGCTTGGCCGCGCCGCGCTTGGTCTTCAGTTTCGGCATGCTGACTCCTGTTTTAGCCTAGCGCCGGGTGCCTGCTCTTCCAGCAGGGCTTCGGGGACCCGGACAACTACTTCTTCGCAACAGCAGCCACGGTTTCCGCCGCGGCCCTGGGAGCGGCCGCCTTGGCGGGCGCCGCCCCCGTTTTCTTCGTCACCGCCGTTTTCGCGGCGGTTTTCGGAGGACCCTTGCCGCCCTTCCTGGGCGCCAGCACCATCACCAGTTGCCGGCCCTCCATCTTGGGGAACTGCTCCAAGACGCTGTAGGGCTCGAGATCGGCCTTCACCCGGTTGATCAGCCGCACTCCCAGTTCCTGGTGGGCCATCTCGCGCCCGCGGAACCGCAGCGTGATCTTCGCCTTGTCGCCCTCTTCGAGAAACCGGGTCAGATTGCGCAGCTTGATCTTGTAATCGCCCTCGTCGGTGCCGGGGCGGAACTTGATCTCCTTGATGACGATCTGCTTCTGCTTGAGCTTCGCTTCGTGCCGCTTCTTGCTTTCACGGTACTTGTACTTCCCGTAATCCATGACGCGGCACACCGGTGGCACGGCCTGCGGCGCAATCTCGACCAGATCGAGCTCGGCTTCTTCAGCCAGCTTGTTGGCGGCGGCAAGGCTCAGTATCCCGACCTGTTCGCCGTTGGCACCGATGACCCGAACTTCCGCCGCGGTAATCTCGCCGTTGATCCGCGGTTCCTTTTCCTGAGCGATAAAGCAATCCCTCCGTGTCTGATCCGTCTTACGCCGTCCGACCCATCTGAGCTTCCTCGGCTTTCAACCGGGCGATGAAATCAGTCAGGGCCATCTGGCCCAGATCCTCGCCCTTGCGGGTCCGGACGGCAACCTTGCGCGCCGCCACTTCCTGGTCTCCAACGATGACCTGGTAGGGCAGCTTCTGCAAACTATGTTCCCGAATTTTATAGGAAATTTTCTCGTTCCTCAAGTCGGCTTCGGCGCGCAAGCCGGCGCTTCTGAGCTCGCCGGTGATGCCGTCGGCGTGGGTCGACTGATGATCGGTGATGTTCATCACCACGACCTGCACCGGCGCCAGCCACAGCGGCATCGCCCCGCCGTAATGCTCGATCAGTATCCCGATGAAGCGCTCGAACGAGCCCAGGATCGCGCGGTGGAGCATGACCGGCACGCGGCGGGCGTTGTCCTCCGCGACGTACTCCGCGCCGAGCCGCTCCGGCATGGAGAAGTCGAGCTGCATGGTGCCGCACTGCCAGACGCGGCCGAGGCTGTCCTTCAGCGAAAACTCGATCTTGGGGCCGTAGAATGCCCCTTCGCCCGGCTGCAGCTCCCACTGAAGCCCGCGGTGATCGAGGGCGGTCTTGAGCGCAACCTCGGCCTTGTCCCATTGCTCATCGCTGCCGACGCGCTTTGCCGGACGGGTCGAGAACTTGACCAGGATCTCGTCGAAGCCGAAATCGGCGTAAACCCGTTGCAGCAGGTCAATGAAGCGGATCACTTCCGGCTCGATCTGGGCCTCGGTGCAGAAGATGTGCGCATCATCCTGCGTGAACCCGCGCACGCGCATCAGGCCGTGCAGCGCACCCGAAGGCTCGTTGCGATGGCACGCGCCGAACTCAGCAAGGCGCAGCGGCAAGTCGCGGTAGCTTTTCAGCCCCTGGTTGAAGATCTGGACGTGGCCGGGGCAGTTCATCGGCTTCACCGCGTAGTCGCGCGATTCCGACTCCGTGAAGAACATGTTCTCCCGGAAATTGTCCCAGTGCCCCGAACGCTTCCACAGCGAGACATCCAGGACGAGCGGCGATTTCACCTCGAGATAGCCGTTCTCGGCCAGCACGCGCCGCATATACTGCTCGATTCTCTGCCAGATCACCCAGCCCTTGGGGTGCCAGAACACCATACCGGGGGCCTCTTCCTGGGTATGGAACAGCTC
>DAIDBG010000076.1 GCA_027310225.1 bacterium
CGGTAAAGGGCGCGGTCGGCGGCCTCGATGACGGCCTGGGGCGTCGTCAGGCGGTCGTTCCGTTCCGCAGCGCCGATGCTCACGGTCACCGAAACGGACTCCTTGCCCCGCCAGCCGCCGGCGTGGCGCTTGCTGCTCCTGGTCTTGCGCGGCCGGTCCTCACCGCGCAACGCGAGCCGGTAGGACTCGATATCCCAGCGCAGCGCTTCGAGGTAGGGCAGCGCCCGCTCGATCTCCTTGCCCGGGAACAGCACGGTGAATTCCTCGCCGCCGTAGCGGTAGGCCCTGCCGCCACCGCCCACGTGGGCGATGTGCGACGCCACCATCTTCAACACCTGGTCGCCGAGATCGTGCCCGTAGGTGTCGTTGAATTTCTTGAAATGGTCCACGTCAACCATCGCGATCGTATAGCGCTTGCCCAGCGTCATCAGGCGTTCGTTGAGCGCGCGCCGGCTTGGCAGCGCGGTGAGCTCGTCGCGGAACGCCATGCGGAAGGTGTCCTGGAGCACGCCGATCGCCACCATCAGCTCGGCGGCCGCGGTGAACACCGAAAAGGTGAGCGACGCCGTGGGCGCGGATGCTGCGACGGCGAAGGCGACCGTCGCGCCGGCGCAGCCGGCGCTGATCGCGGAGCGCGTGACGAAAGCGGCGACGAGCGCGACCAGCAGGCTCGTGCCGAGCGCCGCGATGCCGAGCTGCGGAATGCGGCCGATGCCGGCCGGTGCGGGGTCCAGGAACTTCTGCCATGCCCACTCGGTGATCCCGATGCGGTCCGAGCCGATGACCCAGGCGGCAAGCAGGACCTGGCCTGCGATCACCGCCAGCCGCAACGCGCCGTGGCGGTTGAAAGTGCCGCGCTCGGGCAGCGCCGCGAACAGCGCGAGGTTTGCCGGGACGAACACGGTGAGCGCCAGGTACACGGCGCGTGCAGAGGGCGAATCCAGGCCCGCTTGCAGCCACGATCGCTGGGCCTCGTAAGCGGCGACCAGTGTGACGAGCGCAAACAGGGCACGGCCGCGGTTGAAACCGATCGCGAGCGCGGCCCCCAGCGCGAACACGAGGTAAGGGCCGTAAACCCTGAGCCCCGCGAGCGGGGCCGGCAACGCCGCGTTGTAGAAGACGAGCGCGAATGCGGCGGCGAGCAGCGCGGCCGGGATGCCGAGCGGGGCGAGCGCCCGCGCGAGCACACGCATCAAGGCGGGCCGCGCCTCATGGTGCGAGCCGCAGAATCTGCCAGCGGCCGTTTGCCCGTCGGCGGTAGAGGACGCGGTCGTGCAGGCGGTCTTCGCGTCCCTGCCAGAACTCGATCGCCTCGGGGACCAGCCGGTAGCCGCCCCAGTACGGCGGGCGCGGCACCCGGTCCGGGTATTTCCGTGCAAGGTCCTCGAAGCGCCGCTCGAGCGCGGAGCGGCCCGCAATCGCCTCGCTCTGAGACGAGGCCCAGGCGGAGAGCTGGCTGCCGCGTGGACGCGTGGCGAAGTACTCGTCCGATTCCCGCCGCGACACCTTGACGATGCGGCCTTCCACGCGCACCTGGCGCTCGAGCCCGCCCCAGTAGAAAAGCAGGCTTGCGCGCGCGTTCAGGGTGAGCTCCCGGCCCTTGCGGCTGCGGTAGTTGGTGTAGAACACGAAGCCGTGCGCGTCGAATCGCTGCAGCAGCACCATGCGCAGCGACGGGCGGCCGCCGCGGGTCGCGGTGGCGAGCGCCACCGCGTGAGGCAGCGGCTTGACTTCCGCACGCGCGCGCCCGTACCACGCGGCGAATTGTGCGACCGGGTCGCGCGCGACCCTGATTTCGTCCAGCTCGGAGAGATCATTTCGCACGCGCGGAATTCTACCGCGGTACGGCGTTGTGCGGCGTATGCCGACCAGCGGAAAACCTCTCAACGCCGGAGCAGGGCCGGGAGCGTCAACCGCAGGCGCCGATCGCCCCGCACGCCGTGCAAAACTCGCATCCGTCCTTGCGGATCACGGTCGCGTTGCCGCACTCCTTGCACTTCTTCCCGTGCAGCACGCGGTACTGGACGCCGCGCGCCTCCACGCGGTCGTCCTCGGGGATCTCGAGCACGCCCATCTCGGAGAGCGGATAGCCGCGCTCGTCGAGCACGCCCAGCATCGCATAGCGGTGGATGACGAGCCGGGCGCAGTAGGCGAGGGTGCTGGGAAAGTTCTGCTGGCGGTTCTCGCCGGGCACGCGCGCCATGAAGTCGCCGAGCGGCTCCGCGTAGTTGAGGAGCTTGCGCAGCTTCATGCCGATCCAGGCGGGATCGATCACGCGCATGTCGAGCGAGAGCAGCTTGCACAGCCCGTCGAGCGCGCGCGGGTACTCGCCCGCCATCCAGACCGAGTACGGCCGGCGCTGTCCGCCCGGCATCTGCAGCTCCTTCAGGATCAGCACGAAATCATCGCCGGCGCGCGGATTGTGGACGTCCGCCGTCCACGACATCGTGCCGTCGGTCCCGGTCTTGGGCTCCTTCTTGGCAAACAGCGCGTCCAGCACCGGCGAGCGTCCATCCTGCCGGGCGAGCGCGCCGAGCTGGTCCACGCGGTAGCGCACGATGCGCGCGAACGCCGCCACCACGCTCGGCACGCGCTGCGGCACGCCGTCGGGCGGCATCGGGCAGTCGAAGGCGTCGTCGCCCGCGGTGCGCGCGAGAATCTCGAGCTTCATCCGCAGCCACGCCTTGTCCTGCGCGCGCATGTCCATGGACAGCGTCTTCGCGACCGCGCCCAGGCCGCGCGGCTGCTCGGCGCCGTTCACCCACACCTCGAACGGGTGGGGATCGCCGTTCTCGACGTGGCCGACGAAGATCGCGAACTGCCCGGTGGGCGCCTCGACCATGTAGGTCCAGGACAGGTTGCCGGCGGGGAGCTTCGGGCGCCCCGGCCAGCGCAGGCTGGCGAGGGCGGGCTGTGGCGCCGCCTCCAGCCGGATGCGGCGGTCGGCGCTGGTGTCGAGATCGCTCGGCTGCTCCGCTTCCGGCGCGACCGAGAGCACCGACCCGAGCACCTTGTTGGGGCGGTAGGTCGTGATGCCCTTCAGCCCCGCCTTCCACGCTTCGAGATAGAGGTCCTTGAACTGCTCGTAGGGATAGTCCTCCGGCACGTTCACCGTCTTGCTGATGGCGGAATCCACGTACGGCGCGCACGCGGCGACCATGCGCATGTGATCGAGCGCCGAAATGTCCATCGCGGTGACGAACGCCGGCGGGAGCTTGTCCAGGTCGCCGCCGCGGTGGCGGTAGAGGCGCCAGGCGTGGTCCTCGACGGCGTAGGTCTTCATCGAGCCGTCGGGCATGCGCTTCTTGCGCTGGTAGGTCCAGGCGTACGCGGGCTCGATGCCGTTGGAGGCGTTGTCGGCGAAGGCGAGCGAGATGGTGCCGGTG
>DAIDBG010000081.1 GCA_027310225.1 bacterium
GGCCAGGAGGCCCAGGTTGATTACGGCACGGGCCCCATGGTGCGCGATCCCCAGTCGGGCAAGTATCGGCGCACGCGGTTGTTCGTGATGACGCTCGGCTACAGCCGCAAGGCCATCCGCCTGCTCGTCTTCCGCTCGAACTCCCGCACCTGGGCCGAACTTCACGAAAAAGCTTTTCGCCGATTGGGCGGTGCTGCACGTGTGGTGGTGCTCGATAATCTGCGCGAAGGGGTGCTGGTCCCGGACATCTACGATCCCACGCTCAATCCTCTCTACCGCGACGTGCTGGCTCATTACGGCGCCGTCGCCATGCCGTGCCGGGTTCAGCATCCCGATCGCAAGGGGAAAGTGGAATCCGGCATCGGCCACGCGCAGCGGACACCCTTGAAGGGCCTGCGCTTCGAGAGCCTGGAAGCAGCCCAGGCGTATCTTGATCGCTGGGAAGCGCATTGGGCCGACACGCGCATCCACGGCACCACCAAGCGGCAAGTGGCCGCCATGTTCGCCGAAGAAAAACCGACCCTGCTGCCGTTGCCGCTCGAACCCTTCCGCTACTACCAGTATGGCCAGCGCACCGTGCATCTGGACGGCTGTGTCGAGGTCGAAGTCGCTTACTACGGCGCACCGCCCGGCTGGATCGGTCGTCTGGTCAACGTGCAGTGGAACGAACTCTACGTGCGCCTGCTCGATCCCCGCACCGGCCAACTCCTGCGCGAGCACGTCCGCCAGAAGCGCGGCGGCTACCGCATCCAGAGCGAGGATTTTCCAAAGCGCACCCCGCTCGGCACCCGGCAGTTGCTGGCACGGGCCGAACGCGCCGGAGTTCACATCGGCGCCTTCTGCCAGGCGATTCATCACCAGCAGGGAGAACTGGGCGTGCGCCGCATGCTGGGCGTGCTCGCTTTAGCCAAGAAGTATGGACTGGCGGCGGTCGAAGAAGCCTGCACGACGGCGCTCGAACTGGGCGTTCACGAATACCGTTTCGTGCGCCGCTATCTGGAGCGACGCCCTCAAGCACCGCTGACCTTGCAGCAAGTCGATCCCCTCATCCGTGAGCTGACGCACTACCGGGATCTCATCCAGCAGCGCATGCAGGAACAAGAAAGGCAAGGCTCGCTCTTCGAACCGTTCCCCGCAGCGCCACGGCCAACTTCTTCGGAGGTGAACGAGTGAGAGCGCGGAGAAGAACCGTGCGGCCCCGCTTTCGGTTCTCAGCCAGCGTAGGCGGAAGGCGGACGCGCCCGTCAAGGGCTGGCGCGAGTCCTTCGGACCCTTGACCGGCGCTGGCCTTCCGCCTGGACACGCCGGCTGCTAAGAACCGAAAGCGGATGACCACCGAGGGGTAGAGAGGTTTTCAGCGTACGCATCACCTGTGAGAAAGGAGACGAAATGAATCTGGTTGAATTGAATCGCGCTTTACGCCAGCTACGCCTCGGGGGCATGGCGGCGGTGTTGGAAACTCGTCTGCGTCAGGCCCAGGCCGAACCGATGGCGCCCCTGGACCTGATCTCCTGCCTGGTCTCGGACGAACTCACGCGCCGCGCTGACCGGCTGCTGGAGCGTCGGCGCAAGCAGGCCCACTTTCGTGATCCGCTCAAGACCCTCGACAACTTCGACTTCACCTTCAACAGGAAGATGAATCGCAGCCTGGTCTTCGAGCTCTCGACCGGCACCTTCATCGCCCGGCATGAAGACGCGCTGTTCTTAGGTCCACCGGGCACGGGGAAAAGCCATTTGGCGCAAGCCATCGGCCAGGCTGTGATCCAGCAGGGCTACCGCGTCTTCTACCGTGAAACCCACACCCTGCTCGATGAACTCGCTGAAGCGACTCTGGATGGCACGCGCAAAGAATGCTTGGAGTCTCTGGTGACGGTGCCGCTGCTCATCCTCGACGATTTCGGCATGCGCAAGCTGCCCCTGACGGCAGCCGAAGAACTGCTCGAAATCATCATGCGCCGCTACGAGCGAACCAGTACGCTGGTCACCTCGAATCGGCCGGCGGAGGACTGGGGGAAGCTCTTGGGCGACGCCGCCGCGGTCAGCGCCATGCTTGATCGGCTGCTTCATCATGGACACTTGCTGAAGTGTGGCCCGCGAAGTTGGCGGACCAAAACGGGCTTGCCAGAACAGGCGCCGGCAGGTTAAAACAACTCAGTCCCGGACCAACTTCGTTGGCCGGTTTTGACCTGTCCACCATTGGCCGGTTTTCAAGTGACCACCGAGGTCCATCGCACTTCGGGGAATAAATTTGAATGGAAAAGTCCAGTTAGTCGGGAGCTTTGCGCCCAGATACCTGGAAGACCGCGAAGTGCTCGCCGTATTCACACTTGTCGACTTGTACGGGACAACCGCCGTGAGGCACGAGAATAATGATGAATTGCCAGTTAAGGTCAAACGAGTTCAGGATTGGCTACGATCCCTTGTCAATCATTCTCGGGTGCATGATTTCTTTCCGCATGTCTCGGTCCATGAGACCGAAGCGTGGATTCTCGCAGATGGTGCGGCATTGGCACGTCGAATTGGCGACCAAACAATAAAGCCCGATCCTAAAGCTGAGTTCAAAAACTTTCAGAATCCCCCCTCGAGACGGATCAACGAATTCTTCCTTAGGAACAGGTCCCGAAATAGATATAACAAGATACAAGACGGTCGCCCACTATTCGCCTCTCTTGAATTCGAGCGAGTTTATAATTCATGCATTTATTTTAAGCGTTTATTTGATGACTTGAGGGCTGTTGGGAAGCAGTAATCACCCTCTCCTCTGCCATGAGAATATCTGCAATTTAAC
>DAIDBG010000087.1 GCA_027310225.1 bacterium
GACCGGATCCATGAAGCCAAGGACCCGAAAGAGCGCCACGAGCTGATGGACGAGCACGCGAAGACCATGCAGGAGAACATGGAGATGATGCGCGGCATGGGCGGGCCGACGATGACGGACACGATGCGCGAACACCAGACGGGCGGCATGGAATCCGGCATGGAGTCCGGCATGGGGTCCGGCATGGCGGGCGGCGGCGGGAGCGGCGGCGATCCCATGGCGGGCATGGATCCGAAGCAGCAAGTGGAATTCATGCAGCGCCGCATGGACATGATGCAGATGATGATGGAGCAAATCATGCGGCATCAGCTGATGATGCAGGCTGCACCGGCACAGTGACGAGCCACCGGGAGTTTGCCGGACAGCCGGATCGTAGCGCTGATCGGCGAAATCACCCCGGCTCCGCTGGGGCAGGCAGGTTGATAATGGTAAGCTAGCAGCCTGTCGGAATGCCAAGTCCAACAGGCTGCTGACAGCAAAACCGCCTGCGCATGCTTGATATAAGGGGATAACGATGAAACGTTCGATTTTCCTGAAACTTCTGATCATTCTGCCCTTCTCGTTGTCGCTCTCCGGCACCGCGCTGGGCGAGCGCGACAGCGAGCACGGGAAGATGATGGGCGGGCAGACGGCCCCGGTGAAGGAGCCGCAACTCAAGACCCAGGATGACCTCGCGAAGGAGATCAAGGCACTGCGGGAACGGGTGGCCACCCTGGAAGCCCTGAAACCCAGCTTTACGAACTTCATGCCGGACTTCGCCGAGAGGTTCCACGTCACGCACCGCGCCGGTGACGCCGGTGACTGGGCGGTGGCGCTGCACGAGGTCGAAGAGATGCAGCGGCTGACGGGCATATCGAGGTACATAGACCCCAAGCGCGGCGCGCTGATGCAGGCCTTCATGGACGGGAACCTTCGCAATCTGAGCGAGGCGATCAAGAAGGGAAACGCCAGCTCGTTCCAGGCTGCCTTGAAGGACACCGTGGCGAGTTGTAACGGTTGTCATACGGCATCGGGAAGCACGATCACGGTGAGCCTGAACGTGGACGAGAGCTTGAGCATGCGTCATCCCCACGCCCTCAGGAAAACGACGGTTCCGAAAACCGAGGCGCACTGATCCGGAATCTGCGACAAATGAGCGGCTCGGCAGGCAACGAAAGCATCGAGGTCGTCGGAGCCGGTCCGGCCGGCCTCGCCGCGGCCATTACGCTGGCGCGCGCAGGGCGGCGCGTCGTGGTCCACGAAGCGGCCGCGGAGGTGGGCTCCCGCTTTCAGGGCGACCACCAGGGACTCGAAAACTGGACGACCGAGAGCGACGTCCTCGACGATTTTCGCGAACACGGCCTCACCTGCGACTTCGCCCGCACGCCATACCGGCAGGGTATCGCCTTTGACGCCTGGGGAAAGCCCTACGCAATACGCAGCGAGTTGCCCCTCTTCTATATGGTCGAGCGCGGCCCGGGCCCCGGCACCTTCGACGCGGCGCTGCTCGCCCAGGCCCGGGAACTGGGGGTCGAGGTCCGCTTCAACAGCAGGGTCCGCCGGGTCGAAGGCCCCGCGATACTGGCTGCGGGACCGAGGGCGGCGGATGCCATCGCGGTGGGCTACCACTTCGAGACCGACGCGCCCGACGGCTTCTGGGTGATCTGCGACGACGATCTGGCGCCGCAGGGTTACGCCTACCTGCTGGTGATGAACGGCCGCGGCACGGTGAAGAGCTGCATGTTCTCCGGGTTCAAGCGGGAAGCCGAGTACGTGGCGCGCACGGTCGAGCGTTTCCGCCGGCTGGTGGGGCTGGAGATGAACAACCCGCGGTCCCATGGCGGCGCGGGCAACTTCCGCATACCCGCTTCCGCGTATTCAGGCCGCCATCCGGTTGCCGGCGAGCAGGCGGGATTCCAGGACACGCTCTGGGGTTTTGGCATCCGCATCGCCGTCGTCTCCGGGATACTGGCCGCGCGCAGCCTGATGAACGGCGGCAATTACGATGCGCGCTGGCGCGAGGCGCTGGACCCGATGCTGCAAACCGCCGTGGTCAATCGCGCGCTGTACAGCAACCTCGGGAACCGCGGCTACCGCCAGTTCCTGCGCCGGGTCTCCGGCAACAACGACGTGCGCGGCTTCCTGCGCCGGAACTACCACCCATCCTGGGTCAAGCGGCTGCTATCCCCATGGGCCCGGATGCGCGTTCAATCCCGGCGGCGGGACCTCACCTGCAACCACATTGATTGCGCGTGTGTCTGGTGCCGCTGCGGCGGATCAGGCTAGGTAGCCGGGCACGGAAGCCCGCCGCTCGGAAATACTTGGCCATCTGCATGCGCCCGAGCGCGGTCTTGAACTTGAGCGCGGAAGTCTTGCGGTAGAGCTTTTCGAACGACGCGCACACGTCGCGCAGATCGCGCACCGTCACCAGCAACGTGAATGCGCGGGTTCTGCGCGAGGATGTTGGCGAGCAGCGGCGAGCCGCTGCGCGGCAGCCCCGCCAGGAAATAGATGCGCTTGCCGTTCGGCATCGGGGCTTCGCGTGGATCGCGGAGGGCGCGCCGCCTACCAGGTCGAGCGCGCGCCCACGAAGAGCGCCGCGTTCGACTGGCCGTTCCTCAGCTCAGCGCTCACGTCGGCGAAGAGCGCAAGGTTGCGGCGCACCTCACCCGAGGCTCCCAGCCCCAGCACCACGCCGTCGCGCTTGACGCCCTATGGACGCAGATATAACC
>DAIDBG010000096.1 GCA_027310225.1 bacterium
ACATAGACGTCGCGCCCGCGTACGTTCTCGAGCGGCCGCGCCTTGTGCTCGCCGTCCTCGAACTCGCGCTCCTCGTGGCGGGCGAGCGGCGTGCCGAGCGCGTCAGCGACGCGCTGGCCGAAGTCGCGGCTGGCGTTGAGAGCGAAGAGACTGAGATCCATGCCGTCAATGGGCTTTACTGCGGTGAATCCTGTCCAGTGCCGCTTTCTTGCGGTTCTCCCGCGAGCGGGGCTTCAACCCCGGCGCGGCGCTCCCCGGCGCGGCGCGGCCGGCCATGCCGAGATGCTGCTGGAACCAAGCGCGCGCGAGCTGCGCGACCTCCTCCAGCTTGCCGGGCTCTTCGAACAAGTGCGTCGCGTCGGGCACGATCTCCAGGCGGTGCTCAGCCGCGAGCTGCGCCGCCGCCCGCCGGTTCATCCCGATGACCGGGCCATCGAGCCCGCCGACGATGAGCAGCGTGGGTGCGCGCACCCGCGGCAAGGCCGCCGGCGCCAGATCGGGGCGCCCGCCGCGGGACACCACGGCCGCCACCCGCTCCGGCCGCGCGGCCGCGGCGTGGAGCGCGGCCGCCGCCCCGGTGCTGGCGCCGAACAGCCCGACCGGCAGGTCCCGGGTCTCGGCCCGGGTGTCGGTCCAGTCAACGGCGCCCACGAGGCGCCGGCCAAGCAGCCCGATGTCGAAGCGCAATTCGGCGGTCCGCTCGTCGAGCGCGCCCTCCTGCGCGGTCAGCAGGTCGATCAGCAGCGTCGCCAAGCCGCCCTCGTTCAGGAAATCGGAGACGAAGCGGTTGCGCGGGCTGAAGCGGCTGCTGCCGCTGCCGTGCGCGAACAGCACCACGCCGCCGGGCCTGTCGGGAATGGCCAGTGTCCCCTCCAGGCCGGCGTCGCCGGCGCGAACCAGGACCTCGACGCTCTGCATGGCCACGCGCGCCTCACCGACTGCGGACCAGCAGCAACGGAACGTTCGCGCGGCGCGCCACGCCCTCGAAAACGACGTGCCGGATCGGCTCGCACACGTAGATCAGGCGCACGCGGGCGCGCTGCTCCCGGGCCAGCTCGAGGGCTTCCTGCAGCGCTGCGCGCGAGGCCTCGCTGCCGTCAACCGGGATCAAGATCAGTGGGTACATGGTTCGCTCTCAGTGATCGTGGACGGAACGCGTCGAACGGCACATTCCGAGGGGAACCGCTCTTCCGCTTCCCCCGCCGTCAGGTTACGTACTCGTCGCTAAAGGAATTCTCGGTCTTCCGGATCTCGGCGGCCTGCTCGTGACGGATCAGCGCCCCGATCTTGGCCAGCTCGCGGGCGAGCAGCGGCACCAGGTCGTCTATCGAAATCAGGCCCTTGAGTCGCCCGTCCTGATCCACGACCGGGGCCCGGCGCACGCCGCGGGCCGACATCTTGTCCAGCCCCTCGAGAAAACCGTCGTCCTCGCGCAGGGTGAGCACGGGGCCGCTCATGACGCTCCCGACCGGTGTCTTTCCCGGCGCGAGGCCGTGGGCGACGACCTCCACCGCGATGTCGCGGTCGGTGATGATGCCGACCGGGACGCGGGACTCGGCGTCCTCCACGACGACGACGTCGCCGATGTGGTTGCTGCGCATCAAGCGCGCCGCGTCTTCGACGGTGGCCTGCCGGTGGACCGTCACCACGACCCTGTTGCACAGGACTTTGATGGTCATCTGAACCTCCTGAGATTACTGAGAACCCGTAATGGCCCTCGCCACGCTTCCTGGCGGTCAACCCACGGCCGCGGGCCGCGCCGCCCACGCCCGCGCAAGGTATTCGTGTACCTCTTCATCCGAGAGCTGCGGGAACCGCACGTACCAGCAACCGATGGCCATGAAAGGCTCGGGCGTTTCCAGGCACACCACCTCGTCGGCTTCCCGCTGCAGAAGATCCACCGTGTCTGCCGGAGCGACCGGCACCGCCACCACGATCCGCGCCGGCCTGCGCTGGCGCAGCGCGGCGATTCCCGCGCGCATGGTGGCTCCGGTGGCGACCCCGTCGTCCACCAGGATCACGCACCGGCCCTCGACCGCGGGCGGCGGACGCCCGCCACGATAAGCGCGTTCCCTGCGCTCGAGCTCCTGCTTTTCCCGCTCGGTGACCGCCTCGATGGCCCGGTCCGGGATTTGCAGCGACGAGACGATGTCCGCATTGAGCAGCCGGATTCCGCCGCTCGCGATGGCGCCCATCGCGAGCTCGCTCTGGCCCGGCGTGCCGAGCTTGCGCACGATCATCAGATCCACCTGCGCACCGAGCGCCTCGGCCACTTCGCACGCCACCGGCACCCCGCCACGCGGCAGGGCCAGCACCAGGACGTCGCTCCGGCCGTGGTACGACTGCAATGCCCCGCCCAGGGCCCGACCCGCCTGGATCCTGTCCTGTAGCGGCAACAACGCCTTCTTCATTCCCGACCCCGGTTTCTCGCGAACAAGCTAACGCAGGAAGCCGCGACCATTGTTGATTTAGGTCAAGGCCGGCGCCGGCCGGACTCCGCGGAGACCGTCGCGGTGCCCTGCGGAGGGCTGCGCAAGCGGCAGGATTGACGTAGATCAACCCGCCCGGGCGCGTTCCGGCGCAAATTACGCAAAACTCGATCGTTGCGCCTTCGCCATCTTTGCCGGGAGAACGGACCATGCAGGTGCCGTTACAGATCACGTTCCGCAACCTCGACCGCTCGCAGGCGATCGAGGCCAGGATCCGCGACCGCGCGATGAAGCTCGACCGGTATTACGACCGGATCATGAGCTGCCGCGTGACGGTGGAAGCAATGCACAAGCACCACCGCCACGGCAACCATTACCACGTCCGCGTTGACGTGACCGTGCCCGACGGCGAGCTCATCGCGAGCCGCGAGCCGGACCCGCACCACGCGTATGCCGACGTCCATGTCGCCATCCGCGACGCCTTCGACACCATCCGCCGCCAGCTCGAGGAGCGCGCGCGGCGCCGCCGGGGACAGGTCAAGGAGCACGCAGTGCCGCCGCACGGCCGCATCGTCGAGCTCCATCCGGACGAAGGCTACGGCCGGATCGAGTCACCCGACGGCAGGCTGATCTATTTTCACCGGAACAGCGTGGTTGATACCGACTTCGAGAAGCTTCGGATCGGCGCCGAGGTGCGCTTCGACGAGGAAATGGGCGAACGCGGCCCGCAGGCGAGCACGGTCCATCTCGTCGGCAAGCACCATATCGTCGGATAGCGCGCGGCGCGGCGCCATGCGGTTTCCCCCGGAGCGCGCCTCCGGGGGGCACAGCGCACTAAGAGTGCCTAACAATATGAGCGAATGCGTCGGATCGCCTGCACTTTCCCCTCCTGCCTGAGGAGGGGTGGCGCCAACGGCGCCGGGGTGGTGGGAGTGTTTTGAAATTCCAAACCACCCCGTCTGCTTCGCATCCACCCCTCCTTGGTGAGGAGGGGAATTGATTTTGTTAGGCGCTCTAAGGAGTTTGTCGGCGCTAAGGCCGGCAAACTCCTAGGCGGCCGCGGCGCGGGGCCGCACGAGCTCCGCCCGTAGCGCGGCCACATCGTTCTCGACCAGCGTTTCCTTTTCCAGGAGGCGCTGCGCGCCGCGCTCCAGCACCCCGCGGTTCTCCGTCAACAGAGCGACGGCTTTCCCGTAAGCGCCGGCAACGATTTCCCGGACGGCGCAGTCGATCTCGCGCGCCGTCTCCTCGCTGAACTCGCGCGGGTGCGTCATCTCGCCCGGGATGCCGAGCAACGTCGGCCGTTCTTTTTCGTAGGTGATGTGTCCCAGCTTCTCGTACATGGCGTAGCGGGTCACCATGCTGCGGGCGATATCGGTCACCCGGGCGAGATCGTCCGCGGCGCCGGTGGAGAAATGGCCGAAGATCACGTGCTCGGCGGCCCGGCCGCCGCAGAGCACCGCCATCTTGTCCTCGAGCTCTTCGCGCGTCATCAGGTAGCGGTCCTCGGTCGGCCGCTGGATCGTATAGCCGAGCGCCCCGATGCCGCGCGGGATGATGGAGATCTTGTGCACGGGGTCCGCGCCCGGCAGCGACAGCGCGACCAGCGCATGGCCCATCTCGTGGTGGGCGATGATCCTGCGCTCGTTCGCGTTGAGCACGCGGTTCTTCTTCTCCAGGCCTGCGACGATGCGCTCCACCGCCCGCGTGAAGTCCTCCGCCGTCACGGCATCCGCGGCCCGGCGCGTCGCGAGCAGCGCCGCCTCGTTCACGAGGTTCGCGAGATCGGCGCCCGAGAAGCCCACGGTGATCCCCGCGACCGTCTCGAGGTCCACGTCCGCGGCGAGGCGCACCTTGCGGATATGGGTCTTGAGAATCTGCACGCGCCCCCGCTTGTCCGGGCGGTCCACCAGCACCTGCCGGTCGAACCGTCCCGCCCGCAAGAGCGCGGGGTCGAGGATTTCGGGGCGGTTGGTGGCCGCGAGCAATATGAGGCCGGCGCTGGGATCGAAGCCGTCCATCTCCGAGAGCAGCTGGTTGAGCGTCTGCTCTTTCTCGTCGTGGCCTCCGACCGGAAACGCGGTGCGCGCGCGGCCGAGGGCGTCGAGCTCGTCGATGAAGATGATGGCGGGCGCCCGCTGCCGCGCCTGCTCGAAGAGATCGCGCACCCGCGCGGCGCCCACGCCCACGAACATCTCCACGAATTCCGACCCGCCGATGGAGAAGAACGGCACGCCCGCTTCACCCGCGACGGCGCGCGCGAGCAGCGTCTTGCCCGTACCGGGAGGGCCGACCAGCAGCACGCCCTTGGGAATGCGCGCGCCGAGCCGGCCGTAGCTCTGCGGGTTCTTGAGGAAGTTGACCACTTCCTTGAGCTCCTCCTTCGCCTCGTCCACGCCGGCCACGTCGTCGAAGCTGACCTTGGTGTCCTTTTCCATGTACACCTTCGCCTTGCTCTTGCCGATGGTGAGGAAGCCGCCTCCCATCCCCTGGCTCTGCGCGAAGCGGCGCACGAGGAACATCCAGAGCCCGAAGAACAGCAGCGTCGGCACGACCCACGAGAGCAGGTCGCGCAGGAACGTGCTTTCCACCGCGCCGCCGAATTTGACGTTGTACCGCTCCAGGTCCTTCGCGAGCTCGGGCTCGACGCGGATGGTCACGAATCGGGATTGCCCGCCCGGCGCGGGACGGCTGAGCGCGCCCTCGATCCGGTTCTCGTAAACCGTGATTTCGCTGACCCGCCCCGTCTTGAGATACTCCTGGAATTCGCTGTACGAGATTCGTTCCACCTGGCGCAACTCGACCCACAGGCTCTGCAGCCACATGATGGCGAACAAGGCCAGCACGGCATACACGAGATTGATGCGGGTTTGCCTGTCCATGAAGGGCGTCCCTGCGGCGGGTCGGCCCGCGCGCCTCGAGTCTGCGCCCATGCTAATGAGGCCGGCCAGCGCCGGTGTTGACTTAAATCAACCGGAAGGCCACCTCATCCGGACGATCCGCTCGCCCGGCTGCGAGTCTTCACCAGCCGGCTCACTATCCGGTCACCGCCCTGTAACGAGCGCCTGAAACAGGCCCAGATAGCGGCGGGCGCTGCGGCCCCAGCCGAAATCCTGTGCCATCCCGGTTCGCTGCAACGCCGTCCAGAGCTTCCCGTCCCGCCGGGCGCGGACCGCGCGCTCCAGCGCCGCGAGCAGCGCCCCCGGCTCCGGTGCGCCAAAGACGAAACCCGTCGCGGTCCCGGCGGCCACGTTCCCGGAGGTGGCGTCAACGACCGTATCCGTTAGCCCGCCGGTCGCGCGCGCCACGGGGGGCGTGCCGTAGCGCAGGCTGTACATCTGGTTCAGCCCGCACGGCTCGAAGCGCGAGGGCATCACGAAGATGTCTGCGCCCGCCTCGACGCGGTGCGCGAGCGCCTCGTCGAACCGCATCGCCGCCGCCACCCTGCCGGCGAACCGTCCCGCGAGCTCCGTCAGATCGCGCTCGAGTTCCGCCTCTCCGGTGCCCAGCACCGCCAGCTGGGCCGGCAGCGTCACGATCCGCGGGACGATCGCGGCGAGCAGATCAATGCCCTTCTGGTGGGTCAAACGGCTGACGACCCCGAGCAGCGGCGTTTCCGGGTCCGGGCGCAGCCCGAGCTCGCGCTGCAGCGCCGCCTTGTTGACCGCCTTCGCGCCGATGCGGGCAAAATCGTACGGCCCGGCGAGAAACGGATCCGTCGCCGGGTCCCACGCGGCGGTGTCAATGCCGTTGAGGATGCCGGTGAGCCGGTCGTGCCGGTGGCGCAGCAGCCCGTCGAGACCGCAGCCGTATTCCTCGGTCTGGATCTCCCGCGCGTAGCCCGGGCTCACCGTCGTGATCTGGTCGGCATAGACCAGTCCCGCCTTGAGGAACGACACGCTCCCGTAGTACTCCACGCCGTCCCTGTGGAACGCCTGCGGCGGCAGGCCGAGCGCGGGCAGCGTGGCGGGCGGGAAGATCCCCTGAAAGGCGAGGTTGTGCACGGTCATCACGGACACGGCCTTTGCCCCGCGCTTGAAGGCGAGGTAGGCCGGAGCAAGCCCCGCCGGCCAATCGTGGCAGTTCAGGACGTGCGGGCGCCAGGCGAGCGGGCTCGCCTCCCCGGCGAGCAACGCGGCGACCCGCGACAGCAGTCCGAACCGCAGATAGTTGTCGGGCCAGTCGCGCCGGCGTTCATTCTGGTACGGCGAGCCCTCCCGCCGGAAGCACTCCGGACAGTCAACGATGAGCAGGGGCACCTGTCCCGGCCGCTGCGCGAAGAGCAACCGGGCCGGCGCCAGCTCGCCGCCGGGGTCCGCCACGGTCGCCACGACGCGGGCCTCGGGATGGGCGGCGGCAATCGCGGGGTAACCCGGCACCAGCACCCGAACGTCGGCTCCCAGTCCGCGCAGGGACGCCGGCAACGTCGCCGAAACCTCGCCCAGGCCGCCGCTTTTCACCCACGGCGCGAGCTCCGGGGTCACGAACAGGACGCGCAGGGGGGAATCGCCCGCCATCAATGCCTTATTGCGGTGTTCTTTCCGGGGACTTGCGTATGAGCGCCTAACAAATTGAATTCCCCTCCTTACCAAGGAGGGGTGGATGCGAAGCAGACGGGGTGGTTTGGAATCGCAATACGCTCCCACCACCCCGGCGCCGTTGGCGCCACCCCTCCTCTGGCAGGAGGGGATGGTTGCGCCCCTCAGCGAGCGCACGCCGGCACGGTTGGCGCCACCCCCCCTCTGGCAGGAGGGGATGGTGCGGCGACCCGGCGAATTTGCTCATTTTGTTAGGCGCCCTAAGGAGTTTGCCGGATTCCGGTCCGGCAAGCTCCTGATCACACCCACTTCATCATGCCCATCTCGAAACGATGGGTGAGCAGCTCGTGGAAGGGATAGATGCGGATGCGGTATTCGATCTTGCCGCACAACTCCGGCGTCAGTTCGAGCGCGAACAGTTGCTCGGCGCTGTCCGGAACCGGGCCCGCGCGCTTCAACTGGTGCGAATGAACGCGCCCTTCCTCCTCCTCGAGCGAGCCCGGCCTGCCGAAGAGCAGCTCCACGACGACGTCTTCGGGGCTGAGCGCGTCCAGTTTGACCGCCGCCTCCACCTTCAACGTCTCGCTGAACTGGATGCGCCGCGGCGGGCGGTCGAGCCGGCGCACGCTCACCTGCTTCCACGCGGCGCGGACCTTCGCCTTCCAGTCCGCCAGCGCCCGCGCCGCGGCGTAGTCGTCCTGGGCGTAGCGGCGCCACTGGTTGCTGGCCGGAGCGTAGAACTTCATGACGTACTCGTTCAGCATGCGCACGGAGTTGAAGCGCGGCAGCAGCGACGCGATCGAGTGCTTGGCCATCTCCACCCAGTCGGGCGAGAAACCGGCCGGTCCGCGGTTGTAGTAGAGCGGCACCACGCTGTCCTGCAGGATCTCGTACAGCGTCCGCGACTCCTCCTGATTGCGGCGCGCGTCGTCGAGCGCGCTCGAGGCCGGCTTGATCGCCCAGCCGTTCTTGCCGTTGTATCCCTCGCCCCACCAGCCGTCGAGCACGCTCAGATTGATGACGCCGTTGAAGCCCCCCTTCATGCCCGAGGTGCCGCAGGCCTCCAGCGGGTACACCGGGTTGTTGAGCCACACGTCCACGCCGGACACCAGCCGCCGGGCGAGCTGCAGGTCGTAGCCCTCGAGCAGCAGGATGTGGCTTTCGAACTCGCGCAGGCGCGCGATTTCCGCGATGCGGCGGATCAGGTCCTGTCCCGGCTGATCGGCCGGGTGCGCCTTGCCCGCGAACAGCAGCAGCACCGGCCGCGCCGGGTCGCACACGATCTCGCGCAGCCAGTCGAGGTCCTCGAACAGGAGCGTCGCGCGCTTGTAGGTGGCGAAGCGCCGCCCGAAGCCGATGGTGAGCACGTTCGGATTCGCCGGATCGGCCAGCCGCAGCATGCGGTCGAGGTGGGATTCCGAGCCGTGGTTGCGGGCATGCCGTTCGGCCACGCGGTAGCGCACCAGGTGGAGCAGCTCCGACTTGAGCGCCTGCCGCACGCTCCAGAACGCCTGGTCGGGGATCGAGTGGATGCCGTCCCAGCACGCCTGATCGGTCAGGCCCTGGCTCCAGCCGCTGCCGAGATGGCGGTCGAACAGCTCGTTCCAGTCGTCCGCGAGAAACGTCGGCACGTGGATGCCGTTGGTGACGTAGACAACCGGATTCTCCTCCGACTCGATCTCCGGCCACAGCGCGGCACAGATCCGCGACGAGACCTCGCCGTGAATGCGGCTCACCCCGTTGTGATGGCGCGAGCCGCGGATGGCGAGCGCGGTCATGTTGAATTCGGCCCCGTCGCCGACCTTGCCGAGCGCCAGCAGCGCCTCGGCGCCGACGCCCGTCTCGCGGCACCAGGCCTCGAAGTAGCGGCGCATCATGTCCGCGGCGAAATAATCGTGCCCCGCCGGCACCGCGGTGTGCGTCGTGAACACCGTGTTCGACGCGGCGGCCTCCAGCGCCGCGTCGAACCGCAGCCCCTGCCTGACCAGCATGCGGACGCGCTCCAGCACGAGAAATGCGGCGTGCCCCTCGTTGATGTGCCACACGGTGGGCTTGACGCCGGCTTCCTGCAGCGCCCGCGCCCCGGCGACGCCCAGGATGATCTCCTGCTCGATGCGCGTGACGCGGTCCCCCCCGTAGAGGCGGTGCGCGATGTCGCGGTCGTGCGTGGCGTTCTCCTCGAGGTCGGTGTCGAGCAGGTAGAGCGTGACGTGCCCGATGCGCGCCTGCCAGACCTTGACCTGCACGTTGCGCCCGGGCAGCTCCGCCGCGACGCGCAGCTCGGAGCCGTCCTCGCGCGCGACGGGCGCGATCGGCAGGTCGTCGAAGTCGGAATCGGTGTAGATGGCCTGCTGGTTGCCGTCGTTGTCCACGGTCTGGTGGAAATAGCCCTGCCGGTAGAGCAGGCCGACGCCGACGAACGGCAGGCGCATGTCGCTCGCCGCCTTGCAGTGGTCGCCGGCCAGAATGCCGAGACCGCCGGAATAGATCGGCAGGCTTTCGTGAAGGCCAAACTCGGCGCAGAAATAGGCCACCCTGTCGCTCTGCCGCAGGCCGTGGGTCGCGCGCGTCGGCTCGTTGTGATACGTGTCGTACGCCGAGAGCACGTAGTTATAGGCGCCCAGAAACACCGGATCGTCCGCGGCGTCAACCAGCCGCTGTTGATCAACGCGTTTCAGGAACGCCTTCGGGCTATGGCCGACCGCGTGCCACAACGCGGGATGCAGGCGCGAGAACAGCGTCCGCGTCGGCCGGTCCCAGCTGTACCAGAGATTGTTGGCGAGCTCCTCCAGCCGCAGCAGCCGCTGCGGAACCTGCGGATTGACCTCGATGTGGTAGGTTGTTCCCGGCATCACCGCTTCCCCGCCCGATCAGCGCCGCGGGCGGGCGATCCGTGCGCCCCGCAGCCACCGCATTGCGCCTGCAGACACGAAATGTGCCATTGCACCGCCACCAGGGTCAATCGCCGGGCGCGGGGCGGTCAGTCCGCTTTCGCTTCGAGCGCCACCGCGATCCCGGCCGCGCCATCACCGCCCCACGAGAGCGTGATCGCGGTGCCCTGCATGATACGCTCGAAGCCCGCTTCCGACCGCGAGACCGTGAAATGCGGGCGCGCGCGCAGCTCCGCCGGGGGGCTCACTCTGAGGACGAGGCCGCCGCCGAGCTCGCGGTCGTCGAGCACGACGGTCTCGAGCGGCGGGAAATCGAGCGCCTGTCCGAAGCCGCCGGGTATCGTTCCGTCCGCGAGGAGGTAACGCCCGCCGAAGCCGTCGCAGCTCGGAAACGCAAGATTGAGCTCCGTGCTGAACGCGCCTGTGTCCAGCCCCCGTAAAGCATAGGTCACGACCAGCCGGCCGTCCTCGAGCTCGACGCGTTTGGTGATCGAGCCCTTTCCGACCGGCGCGGAAAAGGTCGCGCACCGCCGCCCGGCGTCTATCCCTTCCAGGCGGTAGCCCGCCACGTCGCTGACGTTCCCGCCCTCCGCCGTCCAGCGGTCGAGAAACGACCGCCGTGGCCGCGTGTCCGGCACCAGGTCCCCGGCCGTGATCTCGTGCTTGAAGCTCACCCGGTCGTGGGCGGAGGCGATGCCGCTCGAGGGCGCCGCGGCCCGCCGCTCCGCGTGCAGGTTGCGGGCATAGTACTCCGCCGTGCGCTGCAGCACGTCGCAGTAGTTGTGCCGGAACCCGTAGTCATCGAACTCCCGGAGTCCGGCTGCGCCGTCGAGCCCGACCACCGCTTGCAGTCGCCGGTTGCACAGGAACAGCTCCTCGAAGCCGTCGTGGTCCAGATCGTACCGCGCCACGGCGGGGCGCGGCGCAACGGCGTCGAGCCCGCGCTCGACCTCGAGCAGCTGCCGGAACACGGCGCGCCGCAGGTGCGGCAGATAGATTCCGCCGAACAGGCCGTGCCAGTAGGCGTCGTTTTCCTGCGACCGGTAGAGCGCCTCGGTGAGGCCGGGCGGGCGGCGCCCGGGGGCGGTCTCGTGCAGCCGGTGCGAGAGCGCGAGCATGCGCTTGTGCATCCAGTTCGCTTCCGGGTAGCGGGTGAAGAAATTGCGCCAGATCCCGCCGCGGAGAAATCCCTTGTCGCGCTCGTAGCGCCCGGCCTCCTTCTCGCGCCGCGTCAGATCGGCGTAGGCCTCCGCCGCCGCCGCGGGCAGCGTCCACTCGTTCATCTCGACGTACGACGTCGCGGGCAGGTACACGATGCCGCGCGTCGCGTGGCTGTCGTGGAAGTCGCGATACGTGGCGGGACGCAGCTGCGGCGAGGCGAGCACCCCTTCGATGAACCGCTCGAGCCAGCGCTTGCCGTACACCCAGTCCCACGTCTCGGGCCAGATTCCGAACTTTTCGATGTCGTCGAAGTAGATCGCCGCCGCGCGTCCCTCGCCGGCGAGCGCTTCGAGGTGCGCGACGGCCTCCGCCGCCGGCGAGAACGGCAGGCGGTAGCGCAGCTGCTCGGAGATCGGGAACACGTCGAGCGTGCGCCCGTCTTCCTCGGTGGTGAAGTAGCCGTCGAGCGCCGCGACGGCCTTGCCGGTGCAGGCGAAGTGGTAATCGTCCACGGTCACGTAGCGGATGCCGCACTCGGCGAGCGCGGTGACCACGCTCGCCTCCCACACGCGTTCCGTGAGCCAGGCGCCCTCCGGCTCCACCCGGAAGCAGCGCCTCAGGCGCGCCGTCATCGCGTTCAACTGGCCGACGCGGTCGCGGTGGGGGATCGCGGCCAGCACCGGCTCGCAGTCCCCCGCACCGAACAGCTCCACCTGGCCGCGCGCGACCATCTGCTGCAGCAGCGCGAGGTCGCGCGGAAACCGGGTGCCCAGGTACTCGAGCAGCCCCCCGGAAAAATGAACGCTGAAGCGGAACTCCGGGTAGCGGTGCAGTGTCTCGAAAAAGGGCCGGTAGCAGCGGGCGTGCGCCTGCTCGAGTATCGCGGGAAAGTTTCCCGCCGGCTGGTGGCCGTGGACGCCGAACAGCAGCGAAAGCGCCATGCCGCCCCCGCTTCAGCCGTGTGCGCGCCGCATCGCGCCGCCCGCTTCCGGCGCGCCGCTGCCGGCGCTCAGCGGCTCGTCCAGCTCCTGCGGGGGGGTGAGCTGCAGCGCGGCGTAGAGGTTCGCCAGGTTGAGGCGGAACAACCGGTCGAAGCTGCCGACGGCCCGTTCGGCGTTGTGGTCTCCAAGCCACCAGAACCAGTCTGAGGCTTCGCAGACCATGAGTTGCGCATCGGCCAGCTCGCGCTGGTGCGCGTCGAGCCGCCCGCTCGCCATGACCAGGTCGTAACTCTGCTTGGCCGAGCACAGCAGGTCCCATGCGCGGTTCTTGTCCGCCGCGCCGATCCAGGTGGAGAACGTGCCGTAAACCCAGCTCCCCGCGACGAGGGAGCGCAGCGTGCCCGCGCGCTCCGGATGCTCGACCAGGTAGGCGGAGGGCGTGGTGGTGCGGATCGCCGGATGGGACTCGAGCGCCCGGTAGAGCTCCTCGAAGAAGTAATAGGCGTTATAGGGGTAGTTCTCCCACGCGTTCTCGCCGTCGAGCATCACGCACACGAGCGGCGCCCCGTCCGCCTCCGCCCCGGTGCCGATCGCCTCGATCTGCGCGACGAAATGCCGCGCGGCGTCGCTGCCGTGCCATTTCGAGTAATCGAAACCGATCAGATCGGACAGGCGCTCGTCGCGGAAAAAGACCGGGATGCCGCGCTCCGCCTCGAGCCGGTACGGCCGGTACACGAAGCGCTCGCGGGGCACCCCGGGTTCCCCCGTGTGCCGCAGGCTGTTCGCGAGCACGCTTTCGCTCGAAGCGGTCC
>DAIDBG010000140.1 GCA_027310225.1 bacterium
GTACGGTGTAGGCCGAAGCGGTGAGCGTGGGGCAGTCGTAAGCGAAGTACTTGGCCCCCGTCGCGTTGCACGCGAAGCCCACGTAGGTACGGTTATCCTGGAAAAACTGTTCCGCCTGCACGCGCAAGGCGGCGAGATTGGTGAACGCCTCGGTGAGCTTGCCGCGCAGCACGTAGTCGTTGTACGCCGGTAACGCCACCGCCGCCAGAATCGCCACGATGGCAACGACCACCATCAGCTCGATCAGCGTGAAGCCCCGGTGTCTTGATCTCATGAGCGCTCCCCGTAGTCCCCCGGTTACGACAACGGCATTGTCGCGGGACGCCGCCCCGGCTTCCAGCGGCGTCCGATGGGCGGCGGAAAACCGGGTACGAAAGGAGCCGGATGCAGCTGGGGCCGCGTGTTTTCATCACCGCTGCGTGAATAACGTCACGGCGCGACACGCCGTGGCATGACCCGGGAATTTGCCGGACTTCGGGCCGGCAAACTCCCTGGAGGCCGTTCATGAATAATCGGGGTTAGACACAGTCCAAAACTTTGATTAGAATTAAGTTTCATGAATGCCGGCGGTTCCTACACCCGGGACAATCTGGCGGCGTTATTGCGCCGCCACGACATCAATCCGACGCACCAGCGGATCGAGATCGCGTACGCCCTGTTCGCGCGCGGCGAGCACCTGTCGGCCGACCAGATACTGGCGATCGTCAACGACCGTCATTCCGAGACGTCCAAGGCGACGGTTTACAACACGCTCAATCTTTTCCTGGAGAAGAAGCTGATCCGGGAGGTGATCGTGGATCCCGACAAGGTGTTTTACGATCCGAACATCGAGCCGCACCATCACTTCTACAACGTTGATACCGGCGAGATCACCGATATTGACGCCAGCCAGGTCGAGGTCTCGGGGCTGCCGCAACTGCCCGAAGGCATGGTTACCGAGGGCCTCGACATCATCGTCCGCATCCGTTCGGCGGTATAATTGCGCCCCGCCCGGCAGCCTGCCGGACTTGATGTCCCGGCAGGCTGCTGAAGCAAGATCACTTGAAGATCGGGCGTGAATGATGATGCGGGGATTCGCTGTAGTAGCTCAGTTGGTAGAGCAACTGATTCGTAATCAGTAGGTCGGTGGTTCGAGTCCACTCTACAGCACCATCTTTCCCTGCGCGAAACGCCCACCTCCACGGCGCTGCCCGGTACGGGAGGGCACCAGGCGCCGGCTCCCGCGGCCCGACCGGGACCCGGGGCGGTCCGCGTGCGACGATAAGGTTCCATGAGCGAGATTATTGCCGTTTTCAACGCCGGTTCGTCCAGCATCAAGTTTGCCGCCTATTGGGCGCCCGGCGACGGCACGTTCCGGCGCGGACTCTCGGGCGTGGTCGAGAACGTCGCCACCCGCCCCCGGCTGCAGATCACCCATCCGCCCTTGTCCACCGCGGCGCGCCACGTTGCGCCGCCGGTTTTCCGGGAGGCCGGCATCGAGTGCGTGCTGCCGCCGCTGCTGGAATGGCTGAAGGGACTGCCCGTGGTCGCCAGAGTGCTGGCGGTCGGCCATCGCGTGGTCCATGGCGGCGGCCGCTTCACCACCCCGGTGCTCGTGAACGAGCAGGTCATTGCCGATCTCGAAACCTATACTCCGCTCGCGCCGCTGCACGAGGGACCCAACATCGCCGCGATCAAGGCCATGCTTCGCATCGCGCCGGAGCTGCCGCAGGTGGCGTGCTTCGATACCGCGTTTCACGCTTCCCAGACGCCGCTCGCGACACGCTTTGCGTTGCCGCGCGAGCTGACCGGGAAGGGCGTGCGCCGCTACGGCTTCCACGGGTTGTCGTACGAGTACATCGCCGAGAGCCTGCCGCAGCACCTCGGCGACCGGGCGGAGGGCAGGGTGGTGGTGGCGCACCTCGGGAGCGGCGCCAGCCTGTGCGCGATGCGCGAACGCCGCAGTGTCGCCACCACCATGGGATTTTCGGCGCTCGACGGGCTGATGATGGCCACGCGCTGCGGCGCGCTCGACGCCGGGGTCGTTCTCTATCTCATCCGCGAGTGCGGCATGGACGTGGACGAGCTGACCGATCTGCTCTATTACAAGTCGGG
>DAIDBG010000162.1 GCA_027310225.1 bacterium
CGCTACCCAGCGTACCGCCCACCCCGAAGGTCAGGCTGCCGTAGATCGCCTGTCCGCGCGCCTGGTAGCGGCCGGGAAAGAGCCGGTGCACCATGCCGATCGCCGCGGCGTGGAACGAACCGAAACTCGCTGCGTGCAGCGTCTGCGCGAAGAGCAGCAGCGCAAGACTGTCCGCCGCCCAGCCGATGATCAGAAAACGCACCGCCGCCAACGTGAGGCTGGCAATGAGGATCTGGCGCAGCGTGAACGCGCGGTAGAGATGCGGCATCCAGATGAAGATGCCGATTTCGCTGATCACGCCGAGCGCCCACAGCCAGCCCGTCACCGCCTTGCTGTAGCCGAGACCGGCGAGGTGGATCGAAAAAAAGGTGTAGTACGGCCCATGTGCGGCCGCCATCAGCGCGCCCGCGGCGATCAACGCGATCACTTCGGGCTTTTTGATGATATCCCGCAACGGCAGCCGGTCCGCGGCATGGGCCGGCATGGCCGCTTCCGGTATATGCCACGAAAAGCCAAGCATGCCGATCATCAGCGCCAGCACGATCCATAACAGCGCCTCGATCGAAACCCGGTCGAGCGCGTAGCCGACGGCAACGACCGCGACGATGAACCCCACGGATCCCCAGACGCGGATGCGGCCATAGCGCGCCGTTTCCCCGCCGAGGTGCGACAGCGTGGTAGCCTCCACCAGCGGCAGCGCCGCGCTCCAGAAAAAAGTCATCGCCAGCAGCACGACGAAGAGCGGTGCAAATGCGGGGCCCGCGAACACCCCGACCCAGGACAGGGTTCCGGCGAGACCGGCGATGCGCGCGACATGCAGCGGACTCGGGCTCCGATCCGCGAGCCAGCCCCAGAGATGCGGCGCAAAAATGCGCGTCAGTTGCGGCAGCGACATCAGCACACCGATCTCGACGGCGGAAATGCCGACCGCCTTCAGGTAAAGGCTGAAGAACGGCGCGAACGCGCCGATGTAGGCGAAATAGAAGAAGTAGAACCCGGCCAGCGGCCGGTACGGCACGGCGCGCATTCTGCAGCGCCCTTAGAGCCGGCAACAATACGAGGGGATGCTCCCCTCGGAGTCCCCTGCATCGGGGGCTGTTTCATTCATCTGAAGCAGCCCCTATGCCTCGTCGGGATCGGGGTTCTCGACGGCGGCGGCGGCGCGCAGCTTCGCGATCACCTCAGCCGGAGCCCGCGCGGGGATGCGCGGCGTGTCGCACGTTGCGTCCGCGTTCTGGGCGCGGTGGCGCAGCGCGTGGTCCATCAGCGTCAGCGCCAGCATCGCCTCGCAGATCGGCGTGGCGCGGATGCCGACGCAGGGATCGTGGCGGCCGTGGGTCTCGATCACGGTCGCGTTACCCGCCCGGTCTATCGTGCGGCGCGGCAGGCGGATGCTGGAAGTGGGCTTCACCGCCACGTGCACCACGATGTCCTGGCCGGTCGAGATGCCGCCGAGGATGCCGCCCGCGTTGTTGGAGAGGAAGCCCTGCGGCACCATCTCGTCGGAATGCTCGGTGCCCTTCTGCGTGACCGCCCGGAAACCGGCGCCGATCTCGACGCCCTTGACCGCGTTGATGCTCATCATGTTGTAGGCGATCTCGGCATCGAGCTTGTCGTACACCGGCTCGCCCCAGCCGACCGGCACGTTCTGCGCGACGGTCGTGATGCGCGCGCCACAGGAGTCGCCCGACTTGCGCAGCCGGTCCATGAACTCCTCCAGTTGCGGCACGATCTCCGCGTTGGGCGCGAAAAATGGATTGGCGTTCACCGCATCCCATGATTTGAAGGGAATCTCGATCGGTCCCAGTTGCGCCATGTGGCCGCGCACGACCACGCCGTACTTCAGGCGCAGCCACTTCTTCGCGATCGCCGCGGCCGCGACCCGCACCGCGGTCTCGCGCGCGGACTGCCGTCCGCCGCCGCGGTAGTCGCGGATGCCATACTTCTGGAGATACGTGTAGTCGGCGTGCCCCGGACGGAACAGGTCCTTGATCTTCGAGTAATCCTTGCTGCGCGCGTCGGCGTTGCGAATGAGGAGCGCGATCGGCGTGCCGGTGGTCTTCCCCTCGAACACGCCGGAGAGGATCTCGACCGTGTCCTCCTCGTGCCGTTGCGTCACGTGGCGCGAGGTGCCGGGCTTGCGGCGATCGAGCTCGGGCTGGATGTCCGCTTCGGCAAGCTCCATCCCCGGCGGGCAGCCGTCCACCACGCAGCCGATCGCGGGCCCGTGGCTCTCCCCGAAGGAGGTCACGCAGAAGAGCTTTCCGAGGGTGTTGCCGGACATCGCTTTCCTGCCAAAACTCGAAAAAATTCAACGACGAGTTTAACATACGCTAACTCGCGACCGATTCGATGCGATGACGAAGAAACCTGATTCCGGCAAGCTGAAAGGCCCCGGCGGACTCAGCATGAGCGAGTTGCACAAGCTCGTGAAGAAAAGCCATGCGCGCGACCGGGCGGCGAGCAAAGTGAGCAACAAGCTCACGCAGCCGCAGAACCGCTGGCAGCGCTTCGTGCGCTACGTCTGGGACAAAAATCGCGGCCGCGGGTGAACCGGTTGAAAAACGCTCCGCGACGACGCTATTGACCTGTGCGACCGGCGCGCTATTCGCCCCATTTCCCTGCCTTTCACTGCGAAGGCGCCTGCTCCAGCGGCGTCCTCTCGAGGATCTGCTCGACCTCCGGGCGGGTGAGCAAGGTGCGCTGCGCGTCGATGTAGGCGCGCATGATCGGCGAGTCGATATCCGCCGGATTCCTGAGCGCCCAGTTGTTCTCGCGCACTCCCTGCACGATGAGGTGGATCACCGCCGCCTCGATCGCATCGCGCAGGGCGAGCTGGGCCGGCTCATTGGTGGTGAAGCCCGCCTCGGCCTCGAGCAGGCGCCGGAAGCTCACGAAGCGGAAAAGGTCGGCGGCGAGCTTGAACGAGTAGATCGTCTTCGTCGTTGACACGCTCACCAGGATGCGCCCGGTGCGGATGTCGACCGCGCGCAGGTTCACCGTGACCTGGTCGGTGCGGTATTGGTCCGACGCTCCCAGGCCGAAGTAGCGCACGCCGATGCCCCCCGTACGCACGTCTTGCTCGTAGGCGATGACGCCGCCTTCCAGGAGCACGCTCGCCGGCAGCAGTCCCGACAGCGTGTCGACCGGCGGCTTCGGCGCGCCGGGGCGCGTCTCCAGCGCGCGCACGATGCGCCGCTCGGTGAGGAGGTTCTGCAGCCCCTCGCGCTCGACAGGCGTGAACCAGCCGGAGTCAGCGAGCGCCTTGACGAGCAGCGAGCCCGCGCCCTGCGTCACGGCGGTCGAGAACGAGCTGTCGGGCGCCGCTTTGTACTGCCCGGTCTGGTCGCGGAAGCCGTACACCGAGGCGACGATCTTTCCCTTGGGCGGCGGCAGCCGCATGAGGTCGCGGCTCGTGTCCGAGATCGGCGTGAGCGTCGGGCCGTCCCCCGATATCGTGGACGCGGGCTCGCGCACGACGCTGCAGGCGCCCAGCACGAGGGCGAGAGCGATGATGACGGGAAGCCGCATATGCTATTGCGAGATCTGGAACGAGGTCGACGCGCCGGTGGTCTTGTCGGTCGTCGTCACGAGCAGCATCCCGCCGCCCAGGTCCACGATGGTGATGAGGAAGGTGCTCGTCTCGACCGTGCCCGGCACGAGATTGCCGCTCGGGTCGAACAGGCTGTCGCCGAGCGAGGTCGCGATGCGGTCCAGGATCAGCGACTGCAAGCGCTGGTTGAAGAGATCGAGCTGGGTTTGCGGGCTGCGCCCGAAAAGAGACCCGCGCGGATCGGTGAACTTGTTCTGCGCATTCGCCTGGTTGAGCAGGTTCGGGCCGTTCAGCGGGTTGCCGCCGAACGAGGGATTCGTCGGCATATAGACCAGCGGCCCGGCGAGCGCCGCGGCGGGGAAAATGAAGAGCGCGAGCTTGAGCACTTTCCTCATGTCAGAGCCCCTCCTTGGCGAGATCCGGGTCGTCGAAAAGAAGCCCGGCGAGCGCGTCGTCGGCGAGCTTCTGCGCCACGTATTCGGCCGTCGCGACGGCGATCGGCCTGATGGCCGCCGAGCGCCCGGCGTAGAGAAACGCCCGCACGATCGGCCGGTAGTTGTACTCGACCCACACGATGCTGCCGTAGCGGGCGGTCGGCCGCTCGATGATGGTCACGTCGAGGTTCTCGGTCCCCGGCTGCGTGCGCCAGGCCTGCGCAAACAGACGCGCGAACTCGGCGCCGAACTGCGTGATCGTGCGCTCGACGATGAAGCCGCCCGCCTCATCGAGGCTCTCCAGGCGCCGCTCTTCCAGCACGCCGCGGTCGATCTCCCCGGCCTCGAGGTCCTGCGCGCCGGCGAGCGGCGCCGCGCTCAGCAGGCCGACAAGGAGAAGCGCTCGCATGGCTTAGCGCTGCGGACGCAGCTCCGTAATCACCGCGTTGCGCGCCGCCCACTGGACCGCCTGCACGCGGTTGCTCACATATGGATCTTGCGGAACAGGTTGTAGATGTGCGTCTTCACCGTGTGCGGGCTCCTGTTCAGCATCTCTGCGATATGGTCGGTGGTGTTTCCCGCGGCCAGAAGCTTCAGGGTTTGCAGTTCCCTGCGCGTGAGCACGCTCGTGAGCGGCGAGACATCGGTTGGTTCGCGCGATGTGCGCGTGTGCTCGAGGTGGGCGCAAAGCAGCCTGCGCGGCAGCCAGTATTCGCCGTCGAAAATCGCCTGAATGCCCTTGACGAGGTGGTCCTCTGAGGCGTCGGAGAAGAACACGCCCTTGACCGCGGGATAGCTTATGAAGTCGTCCCAGGCGGCGCCGGCGTCGGCATTGATCATTGCGATGCTTGCGCCCTCGCAGCTCGCGGCGAGGGCGTGCATGGCGGATCGTTCCACGTGCGGCGCGTCGAGCAGCATGAGCAGCGCCGCGGTGCGCACAGGGCAGCCGTTCAGCCCGTCCGCGGGCCACACGTCGCACAGATAGCCGGTGCGCTTGCCGATCAACTTCGCGAGCAGCATGTTCCGCCGGCTGCAGGGCCCGACGATGAGAACGCTGCGCGCACACACACCCTGAAAGATCTCCCTCACCCCTTTTCCCCGAGAGAGTACGAAGACAAGGCTCCCGCTTCAAACGTTGCAACTCTGCCCGGACAAAACGGTAACGCAGAACGGCAGCAACCAGAGCGCGTATGTCGTTCAGCGTAATTAGCGCAGCACTCAACCATGCAAGGAGAGCCGCAATGAAAAGGAAGCTCAGTGTAATAGCAGTGGCGATGGCGTTTGCCTTCGCCGGCGCCCAGGCGCTCGCGGGCAGCAATACCGCCACCGTGATGCAATCGGGCGACGACAACGCAGCGACCGTGGATCAGACCACGTCGAGCGGCGTGAGCGCCACCGTGGGGCAGTCGGGTGACAACAACACAGCAAGCGTGGATCAGTTCTACTCGTACGGCACGAGCGCCACCGTGTCGCAGTTGGGTCACAGCAACACAGCGGACGTGGATCAGGTCAGCTCGTCCGGCGCGAAGGCCACCGTGGAGCAGTCGGGCGGACATAACGACGCGACGGTGTTTCAAAACTGGAATCTGGAAAGCGTCGCATCCGTCAAGCAGGACGGCATGATGCTGGTGGCCACGGTCACGCAAGCTCCCTCGTGGTACCCTCAGTACGCCACCATTGACCAAACCGGGATGCACAACACGGCTTCGACCTACCAATACGACTCCTGGTACGCCAATGCAACCATCAACCAGGGCGGGCACCACAATGACGCGGCGATAACGCAGTCGCTAGCCAATTACTCGTCCGCCCTGATCCAGCAGTATGGAAAACATGGCAATGCGACGATCGAGCAGACCGCCGCCGGCAACTGGGCGGAGATCTGGCAGGGCGCCGGTGGGGACTGGAACGTCGCCACCATCACGCAGTCAGCCGTGAACAACTCCGCCTTAGTCGAGCAATCGGGCGTGGGCACGGGGCTTAGCCCGAACGTCGCGACGATCTCACAGGGAACGCCGAGCAACTACGCGGCGATCTACCAAAGCGGCGGCGCCGGCAACAACGCCATGATCATGCAATAGGCAGGTGCGGAAAACGCACGAGGCCGGGCTGTCCCGCCCGGCCTTTTTTTTCGCCCGGATCACGCCTACCATATTGATGCATGCGTGCAAGCGGGTCC
>DAIDBG010000167.1 GCA_027310225.1 bacterium
ATGCGCCACCCCAGTATCGAGCGCCGGAAATTGTAGGCATAGCGGTCCACCGTCTCGATCACCCGCTCCGCCGCCTCCTCCCTTGCGTCGTCCCAGCTCCTGCCGCCGGGCAGCTCGGGCGCGAAGTGCTGGCAGAACAGGCTCGCGACGTGCTGCCCGCGCGGCGCGAGCGTGTCGTCCACCGTCGAGGGAACGAGCATTTCCACGATCGGCTCGCGCGAGTATCCACGCGCGCGCGAGTCGAAGTACGCATGCTCCATGCAGGCGAGCGACGGGGCGATGATGATGCCGGATTGGTGGTGCTCCTGCGCCTGCCGCGCCGGCAGGCAGGTGAAGTCGGGCAGCTCGGAGAGCGCGACGTTCATCCGGAACGAGCCGGACGCGCACCGGTAGGCGCGGATGCGCCGCACGAAATCGGCGTCGAGCACGTGCTCGTCGAGGAGCCTGAGGAACAGCAGCTTGGGGGTGACGTTCGCCACAACGCAGCGCGCCTCCATCACGCGCCCGTCGGTGAGCTGCACGCCCTGCGCGCCGCGGCCATCCACGCACACCTTGGCCACCTCGCAGCCGGTGAGGACGTCCACGCCGCGGCGCCGCGCTTCCTTCGCCATCGCCTGCGTGATCGCACCCATGCCGCCGATCGCGTGGCCCCACGCCCCGCGCTCGCCGTTCACTTCGCCGATCACGTGATGCAGCAGCCCGTACGCCGAGCCGGGGGCGTACGGGCTCGCGAAGTTGCCCACCACCGCGTCGAAGCCGAACGCGGCCTTGATGGGATCGGACTCGAACCAGCCGTCCAGCAAGTCGCCCGCGCTCTTCGCGAAGAGATCGAGGAAATCGCGGCGCGTCGCCATGTCGAGCTTGCGCACGGCGTTGCCCGCTTTCAGCGCCGCGAGCAGGTCGCGCGCCCCGCCGCCGACGTTGGGCGGCGTCTGCAGCATGAGCTCGCGCAGCACCCCGCCGACGCGCCCCAGCATCGCGTAGTAGTCCGGCAGGCGCGCGGCATCGCGCTCCGAGAAGCGCGCGAGGGCAACCTGCGTCGCGGCGAGCGGGCCGACCTTCAGGTACGTCTCGTCCGGCAACGGCAGGAAGTTGGCAAGCGGGCGCGACACGATTTTCAGGCCGTGCTCGGCGAGCCGCAGGTCGCGGATCACCTTGGGATGCAGCAGGCTTACGGTGTAGGCGGCGGCGGAATTGCGAAAACCCGGAAAAAATTCCTCGGTGACCGCCGCACCGCCGACCACCGGGCGGCGCTCGAGCACCCTGACCTTCAGTCCCGCGCCGGCGAGATAACAGGCGCAGGTAAGCCCGTTGTGACCACCTCCGACGATGAGCGCGTCGTACGGTTTGTAGTTCGGCATGGGCTAGGAGCTCGCGCGGTAGAAACTCTCCGCGCAGCCGGTAACCGACGGGCGATGGCAGTGGAAACGCCTGCGACGCGGGCTCCTGATCGGTTTTCGCCTCATGGCCCTTGGGATGAGCGGAACTCCCGTTGAACGGCGACACACTTCTAAATGGGACGTATGGAACGACAGTTTACCGTCGGCGGCGGTCACGCTAAATTGCCCGGGTGCGTTGGGTGGACAGGGCAATTCGGTGAATTTCATTGCCATTATTCCCGAAAAAAAATGCCGCTCTCAAGCGGTATTTTTTTGGCGCGCCCGGCGGGATTCGAACCCACGACCTTTGGCTTCGGAGGCCAACACTCTATCCCCTGAGCTACGGGCGCCTGGATTAAATTCTAGCACAGCGTGGGGCGACTATCGCCCCGAAATCAAGGTTTTATCCGATGTTGCGTTCCGTTATAATGCGCGCTAAGGAGGGGGTCGGCCCAAAGCCCGACAAACTCCCAGGAGCGCGATCCATGACCGAAATCCACATCAAAGAACATTCCTCCCCGATCAAGACGCCGAAACAGCTCGTGGTCGTCGTGGTGCTGGCATTCGTGGTGCCGATCACGTTGATCGTGATGCTCTCGCAGCTCATCACGAGCGGCGGCGACGCCGGCAAGAGCAGCCCCGGCATGTCGGACGAGGCGATCGCGAAGCGCATCCAGCCGGTCGGCCGGGTCGTGGTGGCGAACCTCGACGCGCCCCGAGCCGAAAAAAGCGGCAAGGAAGTGGTGGCAGCGGTATGCGCGGCGTGCCACGCGAGCGGCGCGCTGAACGCCCCGAAGATCGGCGACAAAACGGCGTGGGGCAAGCTCATCAAGGCCGGCCTGGACCCGCTCACCAAGAGCGCGATCAAGGGTGTCCGCCAGATGCCCCCCCGCGGGGGCAGCCCGGAGCTGAGCGACGTCGAGATCGCGCGCGCGGTCGCCTACATGGCCAACCAGGCGGGGGCGAACTTCAAGGAGCCCGCACCCAAGCCCGCTCCCGCTGCGAAGGACGCGCCGGCTGCGGCCCAGGCCGCTGCCGCTCCAGCAGCGCCCGCTGCACCAGCGGCAAAGGCCGCCGCCAGCGAGGGCAAGGCGGTCTTCGAAGCGAACTGCGCCGCCTGTCACGGTACGGGTGTCGCGGGCGCGCCCAAGGCCGGCGACAAGGCGGCGTGGGCGCCGCGCCTGAAGACGGGCACGGAGGCGCTCTATACCAGTGCCATCAAGGGCAAGAACGCGATGCCGCCCAAGGGCGGCAACCCTTCGCTTCCCGACGCCGACGTGAAAGCGGCGGTGGATTACCTGGTCGGCCTGATCAAATGATGCGTGACCGGTGACCCGTGAGCGGTGACCGGTAAGGCGCAGCGCCCGCTGTGCCTTTTTTGTCCAAGCTCGAATTACGACCCACGCCTTTCGACATGGCGACACTGGCAATCGGCGACGTCCAGGGCTGCTACGACCAGCTGATGCGGCTGCTCGAGCAAGCCGGCTTCGACGAACACCGCGACCGGCTGTGGTTCGTCGGCGATCTCGTCAACCGCGGGCCGCAGTCGGCTGCGACGGTGCGCTTCGTGAAAGGGCTCGGCAACCGCGCGGTCACCATTCTCGGCAACCACGATCTCAATCTCCTCGCCGTCGCGGAGGGCTTGCGCAAGCCGCACCGCGGCGACACCTGCGATGACATTCTCGCCGCGCCCGATCGCGACGAGCTGCTCGCGTGGCTGCGGGGCCGGAAGATGATGCACGCCGAGGGAGGCTACGCGATGGTGCACGCCGGCCTGCTGCCGCAATGGAGCATCGCCCAGGCGCTCGCCCTGGCGCGCGAGGTGGAGCAGGCGCTCTCCGGGCCGGGCTGCCGGGATTTCCTGCGCACCATGTATGGCAACGAGCCGGCGCGCTGGCGCGACAGTCTCACCGGCGCCGAGCGCCTGCGCATCGTCGTCAACGCCATGACGCGCATGCGGCTCGTGAGCGCCGACGGCGCCCTCGATCTCGATTACAAGATGGGGCTCGACGGCGTGCCGCCGGGCTGCGTGCCGTGGTACGACGCGCCCGGCCGCGCGAGCCGCGGCACCGCCGTCATCTTCGGCCACTGGGCGGCGCTCGGGCTGCTCGTGCGCGAGGACGTGATCTGCCTCGACAGCGGTTGCGTCTGGGGACGCGAGTTCAGCGCGCTGCGCCTTGATGACCGCCGGCTGTTCCAGTGCGACTGCCGGGAGCTGGCGGGAACAGCGATCGAAGAGTAGCCTCGCGCGCGGGCCTCTTCCTGCGCCACCGCCCATTTCAGCGTGTCCCAACATGGTTCACGCTCAGCATGGGCGGCAGCTTGCCCGCGCGGGGCGGCCAGCCGGTCAGTGAATAACGCGCGCGGCGCGGCCGTCGGAGCGCACGCGCACGCGCTCGCCGGGCCTGAAGGTCTCGCCCGCGGGCTGCGTGACGGCGATGGTTCGCCCCTCGTCGAGTCTGACGGTGATCTCAAGGCCCGGCTGCGTGCCCGTCTGCGCCACCGCCTCTCCGGCGACGCCGCCGACGACGGTCCCGACCACCGCGCCCACGGAGGAGCCCCTGCCGCTCCCGGTGCGGGAGCCGACGGTGCCCCCTATCACCGCGCCGACCATCGGGGCGACCCCGGTGCGCTCGCTGTCGACCTCGACTTCGCGCACGCTCTCGACCACCCCCGGATATTCCTTCTGCGCTTGCTGCTCCCGCGGCGGACGGGGCACGCCGTCGCTCTCCTGCGGCGTGCCGGATGCGCAGCCGCCGGCCAGCAGTGCCGCGATCGCGATGGTGACGGGAAGTCGTTTCATGGTTTGCGTGCCAAAGGCGCGACCGGTGAGGCGTTGGCCGGATCCCGGATCCTCGATCCTGAACCCCGTCTTCACCACGGCGCGGTGCCGAAGTTTTCCTTGTAGCGCTGCGCGATCTCGTCGCGCGTGAAGCGATGGTTTTGTCCGCCGCGCCTTGCGATCTTGATCGCGCCGAGCAGCGAGGCGAGCCGTCCGGTGACGGGCCAGTCGAGCCCGGCGGCGATACCGTAGAGCAGGCCCGCGCGATAGGCGTCGCCGCATCCGGTCGGATCTGCCACTTCCTCCGCCTTGACGCACGGGATCTCGACGCGCCGACTATTGGCGAGCACGAGCGAGCCGCGCGCTCCCAGCGTGACCACGAGCGCTTTCACGAGCTTCGCCAGGTCCTCGAGCTTCCGGCCGGTGCGTTCCTCGAG